>CALAVF010000060.1 GCA_937892315.1 uncultured Prevotellaceae bacterium
ACCGCTTTGAGAGAATCCGCCATACAATACCGGACGTTGTTTTGCCAACTCATTGTAGATGATGTGGTTCCACAGGTCAGAAGGGTAGTGCTTCTTGGCGATTTCATTCATGTCTTCGTAATAATCGAAATAGGTGGTCAAGGCGTAAATGACCGTGTCGAGCGATGTGCTGCTTTCAAAGAAATCATAATCCATCCCGATGGCAGTACCGCACAGTTTCATCAAGGTTGACACGGCTTCTTGTTGAGCGTCGGTAGCATTGTCGGTATATTCTGGCAAGATGTTGTCCCAATCAATCGTCGTCACATCAATTGCCGGAACCTTGAATTTGTGCGTCTTTGTGGTATAACCAGGGATTCGCTTGGTAGTTTTTTGAGGCCATTGATGATAGTACATGATTTGCGACATGGCGGTTGCCACACAGCCCGTTATGGTGGGAATGCCTGCGATGTCTGGGCATTGTCTGTTGAAAGGTTTGTTTTGATCCCATAGGCATTCCAGCATCGGAGAGATGGCTTCCCTTTCCGAAGGCTGTCTTGACGCGGCTTCTACACCGTCTTGCGTTTGGAGAAGTTCATACTGCTTCGCATAATGTTGAAGCCACTCGTGCATATTGTCGGGGATGTTCTCGGCGTCAAACGTCCCTTCGTCCGAATATCCCAAAACGTCAGGCATTCGGTCGTCTCCACTCACAATTACATAGCCTTCACCTTTGCCCATGTTGAACACGCGGAAGGCATCGTTGTCCATCACCATTTGCAAAGAAGCCGCCCCTTCGAAAAGCGAGGTATGCCACTCTTTCCCATTACGTGTCCGTGCCTCTTGATTTCTGCCTTTGACAAACTCTAAGGCTTTCTGGTAGGCGGTTTGTATGCTAATCGGCTCTCCTTGCACTATCTGACTAATCGTCACAAAAAGAAGCCATGTCAATATGTTCTTTCTCATCATCTGTAGATTTAGAAACTGAAGGATGCCACAAATATATGAAGAACTTGGGAGATAAACAAATATCTTCCCATGATTTCTTCTGCCGCATGGCGATTTTGCCATGAGCCGTGCATCGTTTTTACCTTGTGCCGTGCATCGTTTTTACGCTGAGCCGTGTGTCGTATTTACGCTGAGCCGTGTATCGTATTTACGTTGAACGGACAACGGACGCTCATTCGGAGAAAGGATTCATCTTCCTTTGATTCGTGTCATTCGTGTTCGTAAAACGGATAAGGGCAGGCACTTCCTTCAACTTTCCAGATATTCTTTTTCGGATATGCCTTTTTTTTCGTACCTTTGCAACCGAATTAAAAAAGGTGAAAGCAAAATGATTACAATCTCAGACCTTGCCATTCAGTTTGGCAAGCGTGTTCTTTACAAAGACGTGAACATGAAGTTCACCAATGGCAACATCTATGGCGTGATTGGAGCCAACGGAGCCGGAAAGTCAACCCTGCTCAAAGCCATCAGCGGTGAACTCGAACCCACGAAAGGTACTATCACACTCGGTCCTGGCGAACGCCTCTCGGTACTCTCTCAGGACCACTTCAAATTTGATAACTGCACCGTGCTCAACACCGTGCTGATGGGGCACTCGGTGCTTTGGGACATCATGACGGAAAAGGATGCCCTTTATGCCAAGCCTGACTTCTCCGACGAAGACGGTATCCGTGCTGCAGAACTGGAAGAGAAGTTTGCCGAACTGGACGGATGGAACGCCGAGAGCGATGCCGCCCAGTTGCTTTCGGGGCTTGGCATCAAGGAAGACCTGCACCACAAGATGATGGCAGAGTTGACGGGTAAGGAGAAGGTGCGTGTCATGTTGGCACAGGCTCTCTATGGCAACCCCGACAACCTCCTGCTCGACGAGCCAACCAACGACCTCGACCTCGACACGGTGGAGTGGCTGGAGGACTTCTTGGCTAACTTTGAGCACACCGTTCTCGTGGTCAGCCACGACCGTCACTTCCTCGATGCCGTCAGCACCCACACGGTAGATATTGACTTCAACAAGGTCAACCTCTTTGCCGGCAACTACTCCTTCTGGTATCAGTCCTCTCAGTTGGCTCTGAAGCAGGCACAGAACCAGAAAGCCAAGGCGGAGGAGAAACGAAAGGAACTGGAAGAGTTCATTCGTCGTTTCTCTGCCAATGCCGCCAAGAGCAAGCAAACCACCTCACGCAAGAAGATGCTTGAAAAACTTAGCGTGGACGAGATTCAACCCTCTACTCGTAAATATCCAGGCATCATCTTCACCATGGACAGAGAGGCAGGCAATCAGATTCTGGAAGTGGAAGGGCTTACAGCCATCGAAGATGACGGCACCGTGCTCTTCAAAGACCTCACGTTCACCGTGGAGAAGGGCGAAAAGGTGGTGTTCCTCTCTCACAATCCACGTGCCATGACCGCACTCTTCGAAATCATCAACGGCAACCGCGAACCGCAGGCGGGCACCTACAAGTGGGGTGTCACCATCACCACCGCCTACCTGCCGGTCGATAACACCGCATTCTTCCAGAGCGACAAGAACCTTGTCGAATGGCTCAGCCAGTATGGCGAAGGCAACGATGTGTTCTTCAAGGGCTATCTGGGCAGGATGCTCTTCAGCGGCGAGGAGGTGCTGAAGAAGGTGAACGTCCTCTCGGGAGGTGAGAAGATGCGATGCATGATTGCTCGTATGCAGTTGAAAAATGCCAATTGCCTCATTCTCGACACGCCGACCAACCACCTCGACCTCGAATCCATTCAGGCATTCAACAACAACCTCAAGCAGTTCAAGGGCAACATCCTCTTTGCGTCCCACGACCACGAGTTTATCCAGACGGTTGCCAACCGCATCATCGAACTCGGTCCGAAGGGACACATCGACAAACTGATGGAATATGACGACTACGTTCACAGCGACGACATCAAGGAACTGCGTGGCAAGATTTACTAAACAAACATCTCCTGCCGATGCAGGCCGTTTCTACATCGTGAAGTTGCACTATGCGGATGGTTCTGTCGCCACCCAGAAGTGCATCGTCAAATAAGTCAAACCGTTTACAGATAACTTGAGTCAAACGTCAGGGGCATCAAGTCCTTGACGCTTCTCAAGCAGTAGGTGCCCTCCGTTCCATAGAGCAGCACCTCAATGTCGTGCCCTGCCCGTTGCTCCGTTTCGAGCAGCACCTGTCGGCAGGCACCGCAAGGTGGGATGGGTCGTCGGCAGAACTGCCCGTTGGTGTCGCGTGCGGCAATGCAGATGCGACGCACCGCCACATCGGGATAGCGAGAATTGGCATAGAACACCGTGGTGCGTTCGGCACACAGGCCCGACGGATAGGCGGCATTCTCTTGGTTGCTGCCACTTACGAGGGTGCCGTCATCCACCTCCACCGCTGCCCCCACCGAGAAGTGAGAGTAGGGCGAATAACTTCGATAGGTGGCTCGTTTCGCCTCGTTCAGCAGTTGGGTCTCTTGTGCTGTCAATTCTGCCTCGTCTTTGATGCAGACAGGAATGCTGATTGTCGTCGTTTTCATGGTGATTTCCGATTTTTTGCCAAAGTTAGAATATAAATTCTGGAAAATCAAGCAGATTTATCATTTATTTTATTAACTTTGCAAAAATTTCTACAAATCGCTTTCTAATGAGATATCTGAGAAACATTTTGCTGATGTGCGGCATGACGCTGTGCTCATTGGCGTTTGGGCAGAAAAACACTGCCTACCAGCAATACATTGATAAATATAAGGATACGGCAATCGAACAGATGCGTCGCTACAAGATTCCTGCCAGCATCACGCTCTCGCAGGCTCTCCTTGAGAGCGGAGCGGGCAGCAGTTATCTTGCCACCCGTGCCAACAACCACTTTGGCATCAAGGTCGGCACAGGATGGAGTGGGGGATACATCACCCGCGACGACGACAAGAAAGGTGAGCACTTCCGCAAGTACAAGAATGTGGCGGAAAGTTACGAAGACCATTCTCAGTTTCTGCTGAAAGACCGTTACAAGCCGCTCTTCAATCTCGACCCGCTCGACTACAAGGCATGGGCACGAGGCTTGAAGGCATGTGGATATGCCACATCACCCACATACGCCAACCGTCTCATCACCATCATCGAGACCTACGAACTGAACGAATATGACGAAGACCGTCTTGGAATGCGTCGTCACAAGAAGCACAAGGAGGTGGTCGAAACCGCTCCTGTCCGTCATGCCGTCACCACCGTCAATGGCAAACGCTGCATCGTCGCACGCATGGGTGACACATGGGAAGCCCTTGCCAAAGAGACCAAGATTTCCAGGAAGAAACTCCTCTCTTTCAACGAAGTGGACGAAGACTTCACCCCACCTGCCGGCATGAACATCTTCCTTGAAAAGAAAGCCACCAAAGCCGATGCCCAGTACAAAGACTATTGGCACAAAGTGACCTCCGGCGAATCCATGTACACCATCAGTCAGTTCTACGGCATCCGCCTCAAGAACCTCTACAAGATGAACTTCAAGGACGACACCTACATCCCCGTCGCCGGCGACCTCCTCAAAGTAAGATAACCATTCCCTCATTCCCCCTACGTCGTTACCTCGTCTCGTATCAATTGATGCACGGGTAACGAATCAATACAATACCTCGACACAAATCAACTCGTGTCGAGGTATTTTCATTTCACCCTCTGAAATGTCTTCAAAAATCCCCCTAAAAACACTTTCTTCACCCCTCTGAAAACATCTCCACAGAAGACACGAGCCTCAGAGCGGAGTGATGACGAGCGTGAGGACAAGGTGATGACGAGCCTCGGAGCAAAGTGATAACGGGCAAGAGGAGTCGGAAGACACGGGCAAGAGGCGGAGCAAGATACGGGCATGAGAACTCGGAAGACACGGAACACACGCTTCCGAGATGACGGGCATGAGAGCGAGGAAGACATTGGCAAAAGAGTTAGCAAGACATTGGCAAAAGAGTTAGCAAGACATTGAATAGTGTCGTTCGAGATGAAAGGCAACGGAACCAACAATACATTGGGCATCGTCCCCACAAGACACGGGTGAGAGACCTCGGTGAACATTGGAAGAGAACGCATTCAATACTCGTTCAAATTCTATTTGATATCAATTTTCAAATTTGGACATGATTGTACATAATGATTGAACATATTTGTCACCTAAAAGACCGCTTTTATTGATTTTTTATAAAAAGTTGTTTTTGTTTGATATTTTTTGAGCCATTTATACATCCCTTTGCATTTTTTTAACTAACTTTGCATAAACTCCATGGTATCTCATAGATGGGAAACGGGGGTTATACATGGCTTATGCTTATTTGTAGCTAAGTTGTCTTATTGGTAAAGGACGTTTACGACGTTTATCTTCGGCTTTCAAATCCGGAAAATTTGAATTCTTCAATGAAGATATGGCAGTCTTATAGCGTTCATGTTGGATGTATTATATCCTATAGTTTTCATGCATTTAAGAAAGGTTGATCCTTGTGTACGCATGTCACTATTATATAATACTGACAGCGTGGGCTATCTGAATTGCTTATCCTTTGGAGAAGGCAATTCCGGAGCCTGAAAGCGGGATAAGCAAGTACAGCTTTCCCACGTTCTTTTGTTTAATCAATAATGCCGAATCAGGGGATAGTTATAGGCGGCAAATTTGTGAATGTAAAAAATAAAAGAGGTTTTCTTATTCTCTGTTCTGTTTTTCTGCTGCTCATAGGAATATACATCTATCTCCTGTACCGCCCGACCAACCTTTATATGTTTAAGGTCTTTGAGGTTACAGATTCATTTTGGATTATAGAAAATCTGAGACAATGTGACTATTTCCCGCCAAAGCAATCTCTTCCAGAATGGGTCATCTACAACTTGCCTGACGGATTGTGGCTCTTGTCATACATGATTGTAATGGAGGTCATCTGGGGGGATGGAGATAATATAAAGAAACTGCTATTTGTTTTCGGTATGCCTATTATAATTCTGGCATGGGAAATCTTACAATTATTTCATGTAGCAGCAGGAACATGGGATGTTAGAGATATGTTATCCTATCTTGTAGCAATCATCATATTCTTATTGTATAAATTGTTTCATTGTATAACTAAAAATCCAAAAAATTATGAAAAAAATTTTTGACTACAGAATTATCTTATCTGTGATTGCCGCAGTTGTTTTTTATCTGGGTGCAACAAGTTGTGCTACAACGGCTGATACCGCCTATAAAGATGCACTAAAAAGAGCAACAGGTGGTGGTAGCAATTCATCTGCAAAAGATGGTGCAGAAAATAAAGTTGAAAAAAATCGTACATTTACATACGAAGATTTGAAAGATATGGTAAAAAATGATCAACTATAACAAACTAATTTTTAATTAACTAAAACATCCTTTTTTATGAAAAAATCAATCTTTCTTTTATCTGTAGCAACTTCTGCTATTATCTTCAACTCTTGTTCTTCCTCCAAAGGAGGCATCTATCTTGAGATGTTTAGTCCAGAAGAAAGCGGTCTGAATTTGGTCAAGATTACAGATGAAGCAAATGGAAGCGTTATAGCAGGAACTTCCGGTAGTCTTCTGCCCGGTACAAATTATGCTAATGCACAATGTGGCTTTAATAAAGACCACAATTTCAGATGGGCATGTTATCCAAACCTTTCTGTCTCCCCAGATGGATTCAAACTTGCATACATAGCAAACTCTAATAAACAAAATAACATTATGGTTCGCAACACCAATTCTCAGGGAATATCCACACAACGAACATTCCGTAATGTTGTTGGTGGCTTCTGTTGGGGTGATGATGGACGCTTGTATTTTGCAGACGACAATCGTCCTAATTACTACATCAATTCTGTTGATGCTGAGCAAGGCAGTGTCATGTCTCAACATACCAGCGGCAATGTTGATGACGCATACCCCGCAATTTCCAGCGATGGCAAGGTTTTGTTTTTCACTCGTTGGGTCTCAACGTATGGACCTTCCATCTGGGCTTTAAACAAAGAGAACGGAACACTCTCTTCATGTGCCCGTGGATTTAATGCTTGTCCTGTACCTGGAAATAATGACGCTTTCTATTGTGTACGAAACACGACTGCTGGACGCAGCGAAATATGGTTTGTTGATTATGTAAAAGGTCAAGAGAGCATTATCGTCTCTGACGTGAACCACAGTTTTACTAATCCAACGCTTTCACCTGATGGAAAGTGGCTGCTGCTTGTCGGTAATGCAACATCCTCTATCTCAAAGAAAGAGAACACCGATATTTTCGTGGTGAGGACAGATGGAACAAATTTAACACAGTTGACCTATCACCCACAGAATGACATGTGCCCTGCATGGTCAAAAGATGGTCGTAGCATCTTCTTTATCTCTTCGCGTGCTAACAAGGAACAATACTTCAATGTATGGCGTATGAGTTTCAATTTGCAATAAAACAATAAGTTTCAAAAAGGAGTGCCAATTCTGTCCATTCTGGGTAGAATTGGCATTTTGTGCCAAATACCGTATACTTTGACAATGGAAAAGATTAGAGGATGACACTAATGTGTGTTGACAAGTGTAGCCCGTATAAACGAACCACTTTCACGGGCCAAGAGTAAAGAGCGTAGCCCGTATAAATCAGAATTTTGTTTACACGGCTACAAGGATTTATATTTTGTAGTCCTATTGACTTTCGTTTGAGATATGGGAAATGCTAAAAGAGGACGTTACAATTCTCTTTGGCGGCAAAACATGCCGCTGAATTGTTCATCTACGTTTTCTACGGGGTCATCAAAAATGCCGAACACGCTCGAACCGCTGCCTGACATGCTGGCGTAGATGGCTCCGAGGTCGTACATCTTATCCTTGATGGCAGCAATCTCGGGATATTTGGAGAAGACGCTCATCTCAAAATCGTTCACAACTGTATCTTTCCATGTTTCGATGGGTTGCGACAACAATTCGGGCAGTTGTTTCTCTGGATGCTGCACCTTCACCTTCGCATAGGCATCTTTGGTGGAAACAAAGATGTCGGGCTTTACCAACACCATTTGCTTATACTTCAGATTCATCTCTATCGGATGAAACACGTTGCCAATGCCGGTGGCGAAGACAGGCTGATTCTTGATGAAGAAAGGACAATCGGCTCCAAGTTGTGTACAATAGTCTTCCATCTGCTCATCCGACAAACCGAGGTTGAAACGTTCGTTGAGCGTCTTGATGGTGAATGCCGCATCGGACGAACCACCACCAAGTCCCGCTCCTGTGGGAATGTGCTTGTAGAGCACAATGCTGACAGGGGGCAGGTCAAAATCTTGCTTCAACAGTTTGAGAGCCCGAACCACGAGGTTGTCTTCCGGGGAACCATCAAGCACAGAACCTGTCACTTTCAACCGATAGCCACACGCTGGCACATCATCTTCTATCTCTTTAATTTCAATTGCATCTTGCAAATTGATGGGATAAAAAACGGTTTCAAGGTTGTGATAGCCGTCAGGCCTTTTCTCCACGACGTTCAACCCGATGTTAATTTTCGCATTTGGATAAACTATCATACACTTCTTATTTTTTACGCCTCGAAAGGCATGTCGTTAAGCATTTAGATGGTTGATGCAGATGCCCTGCAAATACCACTCATAGAGGCGGTGAATACCTTCGGCAATCTCAATGGTGTGATGCCAGCCGAGACGATGGAGTTTGTCCACGCTGGTCAGTTTCTTCAGGGTTCCGTCTGGTTTGGAGGCATCCCAACGAAGTTCGCCCTTGAAACCGATTTCCTGCATGATTTTCTCGGCAACTTCCTTGATGGAGATTTCCTTGCCCGTACCCACATTGATGTGGCAGTTGCGGATTTCCTTGATGCCATCGCGGTTGACGACAAAATCGCTCTTTTTCACCACATCCTTGAAATCCACATTGAAGAGGCAATAAACAGATGCATCTGCCATTTCCTCACTCCACAGGAACTCACGCATCGGGGCACCTGTACCCCAGAGGGTCACAGCCTGTGGCGTAATGCCATAGTGACGCAACACCTGCAAAATGGTGTATTCATCACTCATGGCTGTAGCAACAATCGTTTGGGTTGCCTGAGACGCTTTATCATCAGGTGAGGCTTGCCCGTCCACCATCTTCGGCACCTTCAATGTGACAGGACGCAAACCGAGGTCTTTGCGAACGGCATCCCAATCGCCTTCGTTCAGGCACTTTGCCAAGTGAATCTTACGAATCATGGCAGGCAGCACGTGCGAGTTTTCCAAATGGAAATTGTCGTTAGGACCATAAAGATTGGTCGGCATCACGGCAATGTAGTTAGTGCCATACTGAAGGTTGAACGATTCACACATCTTCAAGCCTGCAATCTTTGCGATAGCGTATGGCTCGTTGGTGTATTCGAGTGGTGATGTCAAAAGGCAATCTTCCGGCATCGGCTGTGGGGCTTCGCCAGGATAGATGCAGGTGGAACCGAGGAAGAGAAGTTTCTTCACACCGTGCTTCCACGCCTCACCAATGACGTTCTGCTGAATCTGCAAGTTTTGATAGATAAAGTCGGCACGATACTGGAGGTTTGCCATGATGCCACCCACATGGGCAGCGGCAAGCACCACCGCATCAGGCTGTTCCTCATCAAAAAAACGTTTCACTGCCATCGGGTCGAGCAAGTCAAGTTCAGCATGGGACTTGCCCACCAAGTTTTCATAACCACGAGCCTTCAGGTTGTTCCAGATGGCAGAACCCACCAACCCGTGGTGACCAGCAACAAATATTTTAGAATTCTTGTCTAATGCCATAATCGACTATTTTACCACACCCTTTTCCAAATATTCGGCAAGATTGGTTCGCATGACAGAAGCAACGTGGTCGGCAGCAACCTTTTCCATGTCGTGCTTCACCATGATGCTCACCAGTTCCTCAAAGGAAGTCTTCTGCGGATTCCATCCCAACTTTTCCTTTGCCTTAGTCGGATCGCCCCAGAGGTTCACCACATCGGTTGGACGATAGAAGTCTGCTGACACTTCAACCAATGTCTTGCCAATCAGATTGGCAGGTCCAACCACACAAATACCCTTTTCATCCATGCCTTCGCCCTCAAACTTCAGTTCGATGCCAGCGGCCTTGAATGCATAGTAGGCAAACTCACGTACAGAATGCTGCACACCTGTGGCAATCACAAAGTCCTCTGCCTTCTCCTGTTGAAGAATGAGCCACATGCACTCCACATAATCCTTGGCATAGCCCCAGTCACGAAGCGAGGAGAGGTTACCCAAGAAGAGTTTATCCTGCTTGCCCTGAGCAATACGGGCTGCCGCCAGCGTAATCTTGCGAGTGACGAATGTCTCACCACGGCGTTCTGATTCGTGGTTGAAGAGGATACCCGAGCAGCAATACATATTGTATGCCTCGCGATATTCCTTGACAATCCAGAAGCCATAGAGTTTTGCTACGGCGTATGGAGAATAGGGATGGAAGGGAGTCTTCTCGTTCTGTGGAACTTCCTCCACCTTGCCATACAACTCAGATGTGGAAGCCTGATAGATGCGGCACTTGTCTGCAAGGCCACACAGACGAACGGCTTCCAGCACACGAAGCACGCCTACTGCATCAACATCCGCGGTGAATTCTGGCGAGTCGAAACTAACCTGAACGTGCGACTGAGCCGCGAGGTTGTAAATTTCGGTTGGCTGCACCTTGCTGACAACCTGCAACATCGACATCGAGTCGCCCAGGTCGGCATAGTGAAGGTGGAAGTTTGGAGTACCTTCGAGATGGGCTATGCGTTCACGGTAATCCACCGATGAACGGCGAATGGTGCCATGCACCTCATAACCCTTCGACAGAAGGAACTCAGACAAATAGGAGCCGTCTTGACCCGTAACTCCTGTAATTAGAGCAACTTTTCTTTCCATAAATAAATATAAAAATGTATTGAATTTTATATTCTATCAGATAATGACCTCATTGAGCGTCACTAACTTATTTACGATAGCATAGATGGTAATGCCTGCCGGCGAATGTATCTGCAACTTTCGTGCGATGTTTCGCCGATGGGTTGTAACGGTGTTGACCGACAGGCACAGCGTGTCGGCAATCTCCTTGTTGGAGAGTCCCTTTGCCACACAAACAACAATCTCTTTTTCCCGTTCAGAGAGTAGTTCTTTGCTTGAAGACGAAGCGGTGTTCGGAGTCTCTTTCTCTACGGGTTGACGCATTTTCGTCTGGTGCTCCAATCGACGCACCGCTGGCACAAAAATGTTGTCCTCCACCAGACTATGGATGCTCAAATCTTCCTCTGCCTGATAGATGGAGATGATGACCGCATTCAGTTTCTCGTTGTTTTCCGTCTGCGGATAATACTGCATGAAGAGGTTTTTCAATTCTTTCAACTTGCTTTCAATCGCCTCATGATGACGAGAAAGCAAGTGGCTGTTGTCAATTGAAACACATTCTCCATCCAAAAGTTTCTCCACGTATGCATACACCGTCGATTCCTCATACTCCATGTGCTTACGCACCTCCTCCACATACTCATCGAAGAACTTCAGCACCAAAAACGCAATCTCGTTCTGGACAGAGCAGTCGATGGCATTCAGCAAATGGAAACGAATATTGGTGAAGAGATAGCCCAAGAAATACTTGTGCGTTCTCTTCAGATAGCCGAGCACAGAGGCGACACTCACCTGCTCCACTCGCTGCGGACGGTTGTCGGCACCGTCTTTCACATAATTGATGATGGTAAGGAATGTGTCAGCATCTACACCACACTGACGACACACTTCCATGATGGTTTTTTCTCCAAAACCTAAAGAAATGCCGAAACGGCTCATCACCTGCAACAGGCGGTAGTCGTTGGCAATCACAAAACTGAGTTTGTCCGTTGACTTGTATTGACCAGCCATATAACTCCTTCTAATCGCAATCATAATTCTGAATATTTTTAGGGGTGAATGACTATTCAGAATTACGTAAACCTTTCTAAATGTGGTACAAAGGTAGTGAAAAATCGGGAATCCACAGGTAGGAAACTCCCTTTTATTTATATCTAATGTGTAAATTACTAAAAAATGAGTATTGTTTTGTAACTTGAAAGGCTGTAACTTTGCACTCAAAATCAATCAAGATGAAACTTTCAGACCTTAAGACCGGTGAAAAAGGCGTGATTGTCCGTGTGATGGGACATGGCGGCTTCCGCAAGCGTATCGTGGAAATGGGCTTCATCAAAGGGAAAGGCGTCGAGGTGCTGCTCAATGCCCCGTTGCGTGACCCCGTAAAGTACAAAATCATGGACTACGAGGTGAGCCTGCGTCGGGCAGAAGCAGAACTTGTGGAAGTGGTGAACGAAGAAGAGGCAAAGGCATGGGAGGCTCAACACCCCGAACAAAAAGGAATCCCTGCCGAGAGTGGCGAAGATGTCATGACGCGTGTGGCACGTGTGAAGGAGCACGAACTGAACGTCGTGTTTGTGGGTAATCCGAACTGCGGCAAGACCAGCCTGTTCAACATTGCCAGCGGTGCCCACGAGCGTGTCGGCAACTATTCGGGCGTGACGGTAGATGCCAAAGTTGGACATTTCGACTTCGAGGGTTATCACTTCAACCTCGTTGACCTGCCTGGCACCTATTCCCTCACTGCCTACACGCCCGAAGAACTGTATGTGCGTAAGTACATCATCGAGCAGCATCCCGACCTCATCATCAACGTGGTGGATGCCAGCAACATCGAACGCAACCTCTACTTGACCACCCAACTCATCGACATGGACGTGCCGATGATTATGGCTCTGAACATGTACGACGAACTGCGGGAAAGCGGCAACCAACTGGACATGCAACAACTCGGCACCTTGCTCGGTGTGCCTATCGTTCCGACCGTCGGAAAGACGGGTGAGGGAGTCAAGGAACTGTTTCACCAGATTATTGAAATCTCAGAAGGTAAGCAGAAGATAGCCAGACACATACACGTCAATCATGGAGTTCTGCTTGAAGAGAATATTGCCAAGATTGAGGAACTGATTCGCAAGAATCCCGAGCCTCATCAAAACTACTCTGCCCGCTTCCTTGCCATCAAACTCTTGGAGAACGACCGGCAGGTGGAAGACATCATCAAGCAGTTGGACAATCGGGCTGAAATCTTCGCCGAAAGAGACGCTTGCCAAAAGGCGATTCTCAAAGAAATCGAGGAAGACAGCGAATCTGCCATCACCGATGCAAAATACGGATTTGTGCAGGGAGCCATGAAGGAAACCTTCAAGAAAGTCCATAAGTACAAGCGGCTGATGACGAAGCGGATTGACGCGGTGGTGACCCACCAGATATGGGGCTATCCCATCTTCCTGCTGCTCATGTACCTGATGTTCTTTTGTACCTTCAACATTGGGCAGTATCCGATGGATTGGATTGATGTCGCCGTTGGATGGTTAGGCGAACAAGTGGGCACCTACATGCCCGAAGGTCCCCTGAAAGATCTCATCGTCGATGGCATCATCAGCGGTGTGGGCGGTGTCATCGTCTTCTTGCCGAACATCATGATTCTCTATGCCTTCATCTCGTGGATGGAGGATAGCGGATACATGGCACGTGCAGCATTCATCATGGACAAAATCATGCACCGCATGGGCTTGCACGGCAAGTCGTTCATCCCGATGATTATGGGATTTGGCTGTAACATTCCTGCCATCATGGCGACTCGCACCATCGAAGACCGCAAGTCACGCCTCATCACCATGCTCATCATCCCCCTCATGTCTTGCTCTGCCCGATTGCCCGTTTACATCATCATCATCGGTGCATTCTTCCCCAAGAATGCGGCATTGGTACTTTTCTGTCTGTATCTGATAGGCATTGCGTTCAGCGTCTTCATGGCAAAGATATTCAGCCGATGTGTGGTCAAGGGCGAAAGCAGTCCTTTCGTGATGGAGTTGCCTCCCTACCGTATGCCTTCGATGAAAAGCGTTAGCCGTCACACTTGGGAAAAAGGCAAGCAGTATCTGAAGAAGATGGGCACCACCATCCTCGTTGCCAGCATTGTCGTGTGGGCTCTCAGTTACTTTCCCCACCACCCCGAACTGCCCGAGGAGCAGCAGATGGAAATGAGTTACATCGGCCAGATTGGCAAGTTGGTCGAGCCCATCATCCATCCATGCGGCTTGCAGTGGAAAGAGGGTGTCGCCCTCGTGGCTGGTGTGGGAGCCAAAGAAATTGTGGCAAGCACGATGTCGGTGCTCTATCATGGCGACATCACCACCAGCGGCATGACCACCCTCGCCGCCTTCTGCTTCATGATATTCGTTTTGCTCTACATGCCCTGCATCCCTACCTGCATCGGCATCAAGAACGAATCGGGCAAATGGAAATGGGCAGGTTTCACCGCCATCTATACCACCTTCCTGGCGTGGCTCACGTCGATGGTGGTCTTCCAAGTGGGAAGCCTCTTCTGAACAGGGCTGTGTTGAATCAAAAAAATAACTCTCGGAGAAAAGTCGTTCCATGTCAATGAACAATTATTCAATGACAATGAACATTTATTCCATGTCAATGAATAATTATTCCATGACAGTGAACAACTTCCCCTCCCCTTATATAAGAAAAGAGATAACGAGATGAACATACAAGAGGTTGCGGTATATGTAATTATCGCTTGTGCGGTGTTCGCAATTGGCAGATACGTTTATCGCCAAATCGCAGGCAAGGATAATGGATGCAATTGCAGTTCGTGCCCTAAAAATGGTGGAAAGTGCCATTGTCGTAATACCCAAAATTAGGTATCGGGACGATAAAAATGAGTATTGTCCATCGGGGAATTAGGTATCGGAGCGGACAAAATACCCACTTCGATACCTTTTTTGGTAAATTTTAGGTATTGCGATGGTTAACATTTATTAGTAACTTTGCACTCGATTTACAATGCGACATCGCAAAAAACAGAATTTTTAATTGGTAAAAAACAGAATAATGGACTTCAACAAGGTATTAAGGCAAACTCTTTTGGCAGGTGCCATCGCCATGTCTGGCAGCATGATGGCACAGGCGTCTCAGGATAGCATTCAGTATGGCGGATGGGACAAGTTCCGCATCGGTGGTTACGGTGAAATGGTGGCAGCATTCAAGAACTATGGCACCAACCGTTTCTATGGCGGTTCAGAAGGTAATCCGAAGGAACGCCGCAACACCATCAGCATCCCACGTTTCGTGCTGGCTGGCGACTATAAGTTCACCAAGCAGTGGATTCTTGGCGTGGAGATTGAATTTGAAAGTGGTGGTGTGGGTACTGCTTACGAACTGGAGAACACAGAGAATGGCGAATACGAGACCGAAATTGAAAGAGGTGGTGAAGTGGCACTCGAGCAGTTCCATATTACTCGACTGATTGACAGAGCATTCAATGTGCGTGCAGGTCACATCATTGTGCCCGTTGGCCAGAACAACGCACACCACGAACCGCTCAATTTCTTCGGCACAGTTCGTCCTGAAGGAGAAACAACCATCCTGCCCAACACATGGCACGAGACTGGTCTGGAGTTCTTCGGAACTTTCGGCAAAGGATATGGCACATTCGACTATCAGGTGCAGATTGTCAACGGCCTCAACGCCAATGGCTTCGACCGCAACACGTGGGCAGCCGGCGGCAAGCAAGGCATCTTCGAGGAGGAGAATTTCACCAGCCCTGGCTATGTGGCAAGAGTGGA
Source organism: uncultured Prevotellaceae bacterium (assembly GCA_937892315.1). The sequence goes on from CALAVF010000060.1 coordinate 15,631, forward strand.
TTGGCGTGGTGTTCCCGGGCTTCGCTTGGGTGGTGCCTTCTACTATTGTGCCAACGTTGGCGACAATGCCGACAAGAGCCAGACCTACGACGGATTGGGCAAGTTGCCTGTTCGCATCTACAATGTGGAAGGACAATACGTGAATAAATATGTGGAAGCACGAGCCAACTGCCTGTGGGGCAACCTGACCAACAGCAGCGTGCTCAGTGCCAAAAACACCAAACTCAGCAACAAATCGCCCTACTCTCGCATCACGCCCGTGGCTCACAAGGCGGTGGCTTTCGGTGGAGAACTGGGTCTGAACATCCAAGGCATTGTGAACGATGCCCGTTGTCCGAAAATCATTCCTTTCGGACGTTATGAATACTACAACGCACAGGAGGACGTGATCGCTCCTTACACAGCCGACAACCGTCTGAAGACCAGCATGTGGGTGGCAGGTATCAACTGGCGGGCACTTCCCAACCTCGCGGTGAAGGCTGATTACACCAGCCGTCGCATCGGCGGTGGCAAGTACAACAACGAGAACGAGTTTGCCATCGGCATGGCTTGGGCTGGTTGGTTCTGGAAAAAATAAAGTAGAGTGAAAAATCATAACTAACAAAAAATAAAAAACACAATGAAGAAAAATTTCCTTATCATGGGTCTCCTCGCATTGGGACTCGGCTTCACGACTACTTCTTGTAGCGATGATGATGATGACAATGAAATCACTGAAGAAGAGGCACAAAACCTCGACTACACTTCTGACAATGCTGCCGCATGGGGCAACTACGCAGTCAATGTGGCAATGCTGCTCTCTCAGGATTCACAGAATCTTTACGATGAGTGGGAAAGCGATTTCGCTGCTGCCTTCAAGGGTCATACCTCAGGTTCTGGCTACTCTTCAGCCAACGCTTGCGTTCAGCAGATTATCGAAGGTTGTATCGACATCGCCAACGAGGTAGGTACAGCCAAGATTGGTGAGCCTTACGACTATTGGAAGGCAGGTCAGGAAAATCAGGCTCTCTACGCAGTGGAGTCATGGTATTCTTGGCACTCTCGTGATGACTACAAGAACAACATCCTCTCGATTGCCAACTCTGTTTTGGGTATGCGTCTGGATGGCGACCCATCTAAGTTCAACTACAAAGCCGTCGGTACCGATTCACACAGCATTATCGTTGCAAGTATGCAGAATGCCAACCTGCTGCAACCATCTATCAAAGTATGGCAGAACATTTGTGCTGCATGGACTGCCATCGACAACATTCCACAGCCTTTCCGCAACAACATCGGTTCTACAGAGACAGAAGAGGCAATGGAAGCATGTGCAGCATTGGTGGAAAGTCTTGAAACACTGAACGGTCTGATTGGCAATAACCTCTCTGAAGAAGATGCTCAGGCAATTGTCAACCAGTTTGTTGACGAGGTGGCTATGCCGACTTACGCAGACCTCGTTACCAAGAACAACGCTTTGCTGACGACTGTGAGAACACTTCAGGCTAACCCATCCAACACAAACTTCTCCAACGCTTGTGCTGCTTGGCTCGCTGCCCGTCAGCCATGGGAGACTTCTGAGGCATTCCTCTTCGGTCCTGTATCAGAACTGGGTCTTGACCCCAACATGGACTCTTGGCCACTCGATGCAGTGGGCATTGCCAACCTGCTAAAGTCTCAAAAGTGGTCTGAGATGGAGTGGAAGGGTGACTACGACGAGGATGATGAGGCTATCGAAGCCGCTCAGTCTCTCCGTGGTTTCCACACGCTGGAGTACCTGCTCTTCAAGAACGGTCAGCCACGTACTGTAAAATAAACTTTAACTTTAGATAATAATTTGTTAGTTACCCAGTGGAGGCGGAAAATGCATGACATTTTCCCCTTCACTCTTGTGGTCTAATAAAGTTATTCATCAAAGAATTACACAAAAGAAGAACGTAAACATTTGTTTATGAACAAATTGCTGAACAAAATAAATCTTTTCGCCATACTTTCGGCGGCTTTGATGTTGACGACATCCTGCGATGACGACTCTGAAGGCATCGACACCTTTGTGGAGACTCATGCCAAAGATTTGGAGAACTATGCCCTCTCGGCTGGCACCTCTACCATCTTTTGGGACTCGTCAAAGGCTTACGACATCGATGCTGAATGGCTGTCAGGCACATACGCCACCCGTTTCCAACGTGGCAACAGTCTTTACGACAATGTGACCGACAACTATGGACCTGTATATGCTGGCTACTCGTGTGCCAGTTGCCACATGAACGCTGGACGTACCACGCCTGGCGTGTGGAACACCATCGGACAGGATGCCGACGGCACTCCCATCTATGGCTCGGGCACCAACGGAATGTCCGCTATGCTTGTCTATGTAGCCAGAAAGAACGGCGTTTTCTTCCAGAACTATGGCCGTGTGCTGCACGACCAAGCCATCTACGGAGTGACAGCAGAAGGAAAACTGCAAGTGCGTTGGGATTATCAGACCTTCCAGTTCCCCGATGGAGAAGAGTATGAACTGGCAAAGCCGAACTTTACGGTTGTGGAATGGTACAAGAAGATGTGGGACAGCGTGAAGAAAGATTCTGTCACCATCAATCCCGAAGACCTTTTCTGCACAGTCCGCATCCCACTCCGCCATGTCGGCATGGGACAGATGATGGCGATTGACCGCAACGAGATTGAACAACTGGCAGCCAAGAGCAACTACCCTGAGTACGGCATCTCCGGCCGCTGCAACTACATCACCGAACGAGGCGTGACAGGTGTAGGCCTTTCCGGCAACAAAGCCCAGCACCTCGACTTGACGGTGGAACTTGGCTTCTCTTCCGACATGGGTGCAACCAACTCACGCTATCCAGAGGAGATTTGCGAGGGACAGTCGCAGATGACACAAGGCTCGATGATGGGTCTTACATACGACCAACTCGACGTGCCCACCGAAGACATGGAGAACGTTGACCTCTATCTGCATAGTCTTGGTGTTCCTGCTCGACGTTTGGGCAGCAAGACCACCAACGTGACCTTCACCCATTCGGACGGCACTAAAGAAACGATGACCGAACGTGAGGCTGTACAAAAAGGCGAGCAGATGTTCTATCAGGCAAAGTGCCACCTCTGCCATGTGACCACGCTGCACACTCGTCCACGTGGTGCGACATTGCTCAACGGCACCGAACTTCCTTGGCTCGGCAGTCAAACCATCCACCCCTATTCTGACTATCTGCTTCACGACATGGGTTCCGAAATCATGGGTGTAGGTCTCAACGACAACTACTCCAGCGGACTTGCTCGTGGCAACGAATGGCGTACCACCCCACTCTGGGGCATTGGTCTCCAGAAGAAGGTGAATGGCCACACCTACTTCCTGCATGACGGTCGTGCCCGCAACTTCACCGAAGCCATCATGTGGCACGGCGGCGAAGGCGAGGCAAGCAAGAACCTCTTCAAGAAGATGGACAAAGCCGACCGCCAAGCCCTTCTCAAATTCCTCGAGTCTTTATAATTCCCAGAAACCTTATAATTCCACAAAAAAATGAAATCACTCTATATCGCAGCCCTCGCTGCACTCACCTCGCTCACCGCATCGGCACAGAGCGACAACTACGACGCTGATAACGGCGTTGTAACCATCGGAGCCGACCGTATGTTCCAAGTAGAGAGCAAAGACGGCAACTTCTCCTTCAAGCCCTACCTCATGCTTCAGACAGCCGCCAACTTCAACTACTACGACGATGAAGGTCTGGACAAGGCTTACAACCAAGACAACGTAGCCAACTCAGGCTTCTCTTTCCCCTACGCCGTGTTGGGTTTCACCGGTAAGGCATACAAGATTGTCACTTACAACCTCTCTATCAATGCCTCTCAGTCAGGCGGTGCCCTGCTTCAGCAAGCATGGTTCGACGTGAAAGCAAGCAACGCTTTCGCCGTCAGAGTGGGTAAGTTCAAGACTCCATTCAGCCACGCCTACCTGACCACACTGGGCGAAACTCTCATGCCCAATCTGCCCACTTCTCTCACCGCCACCACCATCATGCCATACGCCCTCAACGCCGTCACCCCAAAGATTGGCACAGGCTTCGACCTCGGCGTGATGGCTCATGGTAAGATTGGCAAGTGGTGGGGCTATGAAGCAGGACTCTTCAACGGCACAGGTGCAACCGTCAACACTGCCACCAAGACACTGTCCGACGACTGGCACATCCCTTCTCTGCTCTATGCTACACGTTTCACATGGGCACCTATGGGTCCCATGCCTGCCACACAAGGCAATCCTAAACTCTTGAAAGAAAACAAATTCCAGTTGGCAGCATCTGCCAATGTCAACGTAGAGAGTGAAAGCGAAAGCACCAACGACACTCGCTACGGGCTTGAAGCCACATGGCTCTACAAGAAACTCTACCTCGGTGCCGAGTTCTACTACATGAACATCGACTTCACCGACCGTCAGAAAATCAGCGACCACTTCAACTACCTCGGCGGCTACGTGCAGGGCGGCTACTTTGTGGCACCACAGACACAGGTGGCACTTCGCTACGACTTCCTCGACCGCAACGGCACTGACAAGGACGGTTTTCTCAACATGCCAGCCGTTGGTATCAACTACTTCATCAAGGGTACAGGCCTGAAACTCTCCGCCATGTATCAGTACATCGGTCGCACAGGTCACGAAACCCAACTCGACCGCGACAACGACGACCTCGGCGTAGCCAAGCACTCCGCCACCATCATGCTTCAGTACACATTCTAACACATGACGATTCATTCGATACATAGCATGAAAAAGTCCATCACATTCATTGCCGCACTCTGCACCCTCGGCTTGTCAGTCACGGCTTGCGTCGACGGCCATGTGGACGGCCCCGTCTATGAACACACTTCCGACGGCTACGAAGAGCAGATTACGGGCACCTTCAAGAGTCTCGACACATGGACAGGAGCCTATTCGGTCGTGGCTGGAGCCTTCGACGACGAAAGCGAATACTCGCTCATCCAGAAAGTGCTGCCATCCTCTGCCACCGACTCCACCACGGAAGTCATCACCCTATCCAACGTGTCTATCGACTCCAAGACCCTCGAGATAGCCGTGGTCAATACCCTCCGCAAGCGTATTGCCACCATCTACAGTTACGACATTCCAGAGAATCAACGCCTCGACGATACCATCAAAATCGACGTGGGCACACTCAATGTCGGCATGTTCGGAACCATCGACCAGTTCATCTTCCAAGGCACAGGCACCAACTGCTCCCGTTGCCACAGCAGTGCCGAAGGAGCAGGACACCTCGACCTCACCACAGCCAACGCCTACGCATCCTTGGTTGGCAAGACTGCCTATAAGGACAGCACCCAGACACGCGTCCTCCCAGGAGATGCCGAGGGCAGTTTCCTCTACAAAGTCATCACCAAAGGAGACGAACACGTCAGTTACTCACATCAGGGACTTTTCACCGACGAGAAATATGCCGCATTCCTCGACATCATCGCCTCGTGGATTAACGGTGGAGCCAAAGAATAACCCCCCTCAGGACACAACAGAAGAGATGAACAAGCAGAAGACCCTCCTACACATCCGTCGCACCTCCTTCGCCCTCTATGCGACACTCGTCGTCATCATGGCGATTGCGACCATTGTCGAAAACTACTACGGCACCGATTTCGCCCATCAGCACATCTACGAAGCCTGGTGGTTCATCGCTCTGTGGATAGCGGCACTTCTCACCACCCTTCCCTGTGTTCCCCGACACATTCAGGGCATCTGGCGACAGTTACGCCACCAGCGTACTGCCGCCACCGCCCTGCTGCTCTTTGCCACCACGGCACTGACGGCCGCCGAAGTACGCGTCACCGAACGGGCACAGGCAGATTCGCTCCGTACCCTGCAGGTCATCTACAACAACCGCATCTGCCCCCTCAACACCCCTGCACGCGACTTCGTCCTCAAACTCACCGGCAAACCCACCTTCCAAGGACTCACCGCCGAGCAGGTGTTCCTCTCCTGGGCACAATACCCCGAAGACTGGAAAGACGTTGAGATGATTAAAGTGAAAAAAGCGGCAGCCAGACACCAACTGGGCATCAAGGGCGACTATGCCCGTTTCGCCGACTTTTTCGACGCACACGGCAACTACCGCCTTATCCCTGGAGACTTTCCCGACCTCGAAGACCGCCTTACCCTTGTGGTGCTCCTCACCCAAGGAAAACTCTTCGACCCTCTGCCACGAGGCGTCCAACCCCTCTCCCCCCAGAAGGTACAGGCAGAAATCCTCTACAACGCCGTCCCTTGGGACACCATCCTCTTCGCCTCCTGCTTCACCCTTGCGTTCCTCCTCTTCTTCCTCACCCTCCGGAAGAAGGCAGACACCCCGTGGGTACGCACATGCAGCACCATCGTCAAGAGCCTCTTGACCCTGCTGCTCATCGTTTCATTAGGCATCCGCTGGTACATCTCTGAGCACATTCCGCTCTCCAACACCTACGAGACCCTGCTCGTCATCGCCCTCACGGCACTCGTCATTGCCAGCCTCACCCACAAAAACGCCATTCCCCCACTCCTCGTGGCAGGAGCCACCTTGCTCGTTGCCCACATCGGTGCCCTCGACCCACAAGTCACCTCGCTGATGCCCGCCTTGCAAAGCCCCTGGCTCTCCTCCCACGTCACCACCATCATGATATCCTATTGCCTCTTCGCCCTGCTCCTCTTCCGCCCCAACCGCACCATGCTCATCTGGGCAGAACTGCTGCTTGGCACAGGCATCCTCCTCGGCTCCATCTGGGCAAAGACCGCATGGGGCACCTACTGGAGTTGGGACCCCAAAGAGACCTGGGCACTCATCTCGCTCATCGTCTATATGTATCCACTCCACACCGCCACCCTCCCGTGGTTCCGCAGCGAAAGCCACCAGAAACTCTACCTCCGGCTGGCATTCCTCACCATCCTGATGACCTACTTCGGCTGCAACTACCTGCTCACAGGGATGCACAGTTATAAATAACTCAACTTTCGGAAGTTATCGCTTCGCTCGAAAGTTAAAGAAGTTAGAGAAGTTAAAGACGATACCAATTGCGGGGCTGCATCACA
>CALAVF010000061.1 GCA_937892315.1 uncultured Prevotellaceae bacterium
TCTCTGCCACAGTACATCTATGCTGTGAAGGACAACGGTCTCTACATCAACCTGTTCAATTCCAACACGGTCAACGTGAAGGTGGGCAAGCAGAACGTCACACTCTCTCAGCAGACCAACTATCCTTGGAACGGCGATGTCACCCTCAAGATTGACAACGGTGCAGGCAAGTACGCCCTCAACATCCGCATCCCCGGATGGGTCAAGGGCGAAGTCGTGCCCAGCAACCTCTACACTTACGCCGACGGCAAGCGTCTCGGCTACACCGTCAAGGTGAACGGCCAAGAAGTGAAGAGCGACCTTCAGCAGGGTTACTTTGTCATCGACCGCCAGTGGAAGAAAGGTGACAAGGTGGACATCCACTTCGACATGGAACCACGCATCGTGCGTGCCAACGGACAGGTGGCAGCCGACAAGGGCCGCGTATCTGTTGAGCGTGGACCTATCGTTTACTGTGCAGAATGGCCTGACAACCAGTGCGATGTGCTCTCCGTCCTCATCAATCAGGAGCCTCAATTCCAACTCGGCAACAAGGAAATCATGAACACCAACGTTCAGACCCTCACCACCGACGCTCAAACCCTCAATTTCGACAAGCAGGGCAAACTCCAGACCTCCGACGAGCGACTCGTCCTCATCCCATACTATGCTTGGGCACATCGTGGTCCTGGCAAAATGACCGTGTGGATTCCACAAGACCTCAACGCCACCACCCCTGCCCTGCCAGCCTCCATCGCATCGCAGAGCAAGGTGACAGCCAGCAACCGTCGTCTCCCTGCCCTCTCAGCCATCAACGACCGCCTCGTTCCTGCTGACGAGAACGACCGCTCCGTGCCATACACCCATTGGTGGCCTGCCAAGAACTCCACCGAGTGGCTTGCCTACGACTTTGTACAGCCAGAGACCGTCAGCACCTCTACCGTTTATTGGTTCGACGATGGTCCTTGGGGCGGTTGCCGTGTTCCCGACAGTTGGAAACTCTACTACAAGACCGAAGCAGGCGAGTGGGCAGAAGTGAAGAACGCCACAGGCTATGGCACCGTCAAGGGAGCCGCCAACATCGTCAACTTCGACCCCGTCAAGACCACCAGCATGAAACTCGAAATCGTCCAAGGCGACTATTCCGCAGGTGTCTTTGAGTGGAGCGTGAAATGAAAATGATTGGGTATCATTTTCGTTTCAGGCTGGGATGGAAGTAGTTTTGTGCGAGGCAAGGAACGAAGCCGAAGCGGAAAACGAACGTACATCGGGGGAAGTGAAATGAAAATGACAGAATACATATTTATATATAAAAAGGCAGGATAATCCTGCCTTTTTTATTTCCCCCAACTTATAGGTGCTCGATACGTATTAATTCATGTACCCGTATTGAATGAATACAATTCCTCGACACGAATTGATACGTATCGAGGTAACGACAAGGTATAAAAAAGAAAAAGGGGGCGTTTTGTTATCTTTTGAATAGAAAATTGGTATTTTCAAACAAAAAATGAAACCTTTGGCACTGCCGAAGGTACTTACACTCGGAAAAAAACAAAAATATTTGCTTTTTTCTCTCGCTTAATCGTACCTTTGCACCCAAATAATAACTAATTATAACCTCTTATGATAAAAAAACTTGTACAAAGCAAATGTTTTGCTTTGGTGGCGATGGGGTTGGCAATGGGTGGCAGACTATGTGCCCAGGACGAACAACCTACATCGGTGCCGATGCAAACGATGCAGGTCGCCAAGACCCCCAAAGGTCAGCAGGTGAATGTGGTGCTGCTGCAAGGTGTGGTGAAGGATGCACAAGGCGAGACGCTGCCTGGGGCAAATGTATATGTGAGGGAGACGCAAGGCGGTGCGGTGGCTGACAGCGAGGGTAAGTTCACGGTGTCGCTTCCCCGAGGAAGAAAGGCGACGGTGGACTTCTCGTTTGTGGGCATGAAGACACAAACAAAAAGTTATGACGGCAAGCGGAACTACGTGAACCAGATGATTGTGCTGCAGGAAGACGGTATGCTGAGCGACGTGGTGGTGACGGGTCTTTTTGACTATAAATCTTCGACCTTCACAGGTTCTACGTCGTCCTACACACAGGAAGAACTGAAGACCGTGGGCAACTCGAACGTACTGAAAGTTATTCAATCGCTGGATCCTTCGTTCATTGTGGACATGAACAACATCAATGGCTCCAACCCGAACTACATGTCAGACATCACCATTCGTGGCAATGCGTCGTTTGGCGGATTGCAGGGTGAATATAGCGGCAACCCCAACGCTCCGCTGTTCATCTTGGACGGCTTCGAAGCCACACAGCAGCAGATTTTCGACTTGGACATGAACCGTGTGAAGTCGGTAACGATTCTGAAGGACGGTGCGGCAAAGGCAATTTACGGTTCGAAGGCGAGCAACGGTGTGATTGTGGTGGAGACAATTCTGCCCGAGGCGGGACGTTTGCGTATCACTTATACGGGCGACCTGAATGTGGAGGCTCCCGACCTGACCTCGTATAACCTTTGCGATGCGGAGGAGAAGTTGGCGGTGGAGCAAAATGCGGGTCGGTACACATCTACGTCTCCTTACTATCAGGCTTTGCTCGACGAGCAGTATAACGACATTGCCGCCAACATTGCTCGTGGCGTGAACACCTACTGGCTGAGTCAGCCATTGCGAACAAGTACGGGACAGAAGCATACGGCTTATCTGGAAGGTGGCACGCAGGAAATGCGGTACTCGGCAAGCGTGATGTATAACAAGGTGTCGGGTGTGATGAAGCAATCGGGCAGACAAACCATCTCGGGCAACATCAACCTTTCCTATCGCTACAAGCAATGGATGTTCCGCAATTCGCTCTCTGTGACGGGAAACAAGGCTGACGACAGCCCTTACGGCTCGTTTGGCGACTATGTGACGGTGAACCCTTACTTCTCGCCGAAAGACGAGAACGGCAATGTGGTGAAGGTGCTGGGTACGTACACTTCACCAGGAGCGAACGGCAGCACTACAACGTATTACAATCCGTTGTACAATGCAACCATCGGCACGAAAAACTTTTCGAAATATACGGAGGTTGTGGAGAATTTCTATCTGGAGTATCGTCCTTCGGAAGATTGGCGTTTCACGGCTCGTCTGGGTTACAACCACCAGAACAACAAGCGTGAGGATTTCTATCCTGGCGACCACACCCGATTCTACGACTGGACAGGCGACCGCTACTTCCAAAGAGGTTCCTACTACATCAACAACGGCGAGACGAACAGCCTTTCGGTGGATGCCACTGCCCACTATTCACACACGTGGGACAAGCACTTGCTATTGGCGAATGCCGCGTATTCACTGCAATCGGCAAGCAGTACGGCAGAAGGCATGACGGCATGGGGATTCCTGAACAACCACGTGGATTACATCACCTTTGCCAAGCAATATGCCGAAGGTGGTGCTCCTTCGGGCTCGGAGAGCAGGACTCGCTCGCTGGGTATCACCGCTGCCGCCAACTATTCTTACGATGAACGTTATCTGCTCGACCTGAGTTTGCGTTTCAACGGTTCCTCCGTGTTTGGCAGTGACAACCGATGGGGAACATTCTGGAGTGTCGGCACAGGATGGAATTTGCACAAGGAGCACTTTATGGAAGATGCTGACTGGCTGACACTGTGCAAGTTCCGTGTCACGTATGGCTTGACGGGTAACCAGAACTTCTCACCTTATCAGTCAAAAGCAACCTATAAATTCTACGATGCCATCATCTACGACAACATTTCGGGTGCCTATCTGATGGGAATGCCCAACAGCAACCTGAAGTGGCAACAGACGGGCGACTTCACCGTGGGTCTCGACTTAGGGCTGTGGAAGCGAGTGAACCTTCGCTTCGACTATTACGACAGCCGCACCCGCGATGCCCTCATCGCCATGTCCATCCCCACCTCGACAGGTTTCACCAGTTATATGGAGAATCTGGGCAACGTGCAGAACCGTGGTGTGGAGGCGACAGCCAACTGGCGATTCTATCAGAAAGGGCAGTCGTTCATGAGTCTCACGGGTAGCATTGCCCACAATGTGAACAAGGTGACAAAAATCAACGATGCACTGAGTTCTTTCAATCGTGAGCAGGATGCGGAAAACACCACGTCGCCCATCATTCGCTACGAAGAAGGGCAATCGATGACAGCCATCTGGGCAGTACGTTCGTTGGGCATCGACCCAGCCACAGGACGTGAGATGTTCCTGAAGAAAGACGGCACGACGACCTACACCTACACCACCGACGACTACATCATCGCTGGCGACTCGAACCCGAAAGTGCACGGCACACTGGGCTTCAACGGAGAGTATCAAGGTATCGGCTTGAATCTCCTGTTCAGTTATCAGATGGGTGGAGACTACTACAACCAAACGCTCGTGGACAGAGTGGAGAATGTGAACATTGCCAACAACGTTGACCGCCGTGTGTTCAGCGACACATGGAATGCAGCAGGCGATGTGGCTCTCTACAAGCACATCTCCAGTACACCCACCACGACGTATGCTTCCACCCGTTTCGTACAGCGTAACAACATGCTCGACCTCACCAGCATTTCTGCCTACTACGACTTCAAGTACATGGCATGGCTGCAACGAGCCAAACTGGAGCGTCTGCGTCTCACTTTCTACATGAACGACGTGTTCCACCTCTGTACTGTCAAAGCGGAACGAGGCCTCAACTATCCTTACGCCAGATCATTCTCTTTCTCACTCACCGCAACATTCTAAAGTCAACATGAAATATTTACATTATATCACACTCATGGCTACAAGCCTCTTGTTGGGGGCTTGCAACGACTGGCTTGACGTGCAGCCACGCTCTCAGGTGGAGGACACCGAACTGTTTGAGACGGAAAGCGGTTACAAAGAGGCTTTGGCGGGTGTTTACTCGTCGATGGTATCCACCTCCACCTATACGAAAGAACTCACATACGGTTTCCTCGGTGTGTTGGGGCAGGAATGGGACTTCTACTATTCCGCCCAGTATGACGATGCCGCCGCTTACAACTACGATGCCGCCTACCCCACCAGTTCCATTCGCAACATTTGGGCAAACAGTTACAGCGGCATTGCCAATGTGAACAACCTTTTGGCTCACATCGACGACAATCCAAAACTCTTCTCGGCAGATAACCACGATGTCATCAAGGGCGAAGCGTTGGCACTCCGTGCTTTCCTGCATTTCGATCTGCTGCGATGCTTCGGTGTCAGTTATGCGGTCAACCCCAATCAGCCCTCCATCCCCTACAGCACCGCTCTCAGTTACAGGGTCTTTCCTCAGTTGACTGTGCATGAGGTGGCGGAGAAGGTGTTGGAAGACCTTTTGGCAGCCGAAGCCCTGCTGAAGACTTCCGACCCTATCGCAACAGACCGTGAAATCACCGAATCAGTGGACAACGGCTATCTGCTCAATCGCCAACTGCATCTCAACTACTATGCGGTGAAAGGCATGGAGGCAAGGGTGTATATGTGGACAGGTGAATACGGCAAGGCTCTCGATGCCGCCAATGAGGTCATCAACTCCGGCAAGTTCCCTTGGGCAAGTGTCGCCAACCTGCAAGCGGGTTATGACCGCTGTATGGCAAACGAGCACCTCTTCGCCCTCAACAACCTCACCCTCACAGCCGACATTGCCGACCAGTTCTTTTCCGACGGCTCTCAGTACAGTTTTGCTGTCACTCGCGACCGCCTGCTCGACTACTTCGATAACGCCACACAGGATTATCGTTACACATTCCTCTTCAAGTCGGGTTCTGCCACTCATGCCAACAACCGCTACCTGATGAAGTATGATGCTCCAAGCGGCAACAATCTATATTATATGTATAAGATGCCGCTCCTCCGTGTGTCGGAAATGTACCTCATCAAGAGCGAGGTGGAATATCGCAACGGCAACACCGATGCAGCCAAGGCGACGTTGAACCGATTGCGTGTGGCTCGCAACCTCCCAGCACTCGACGAACTCCCCACAGACTACTATCTGGAACTGATTCGTGAGTACCGCCGCGAATTCCTTGGCGAAGGGCAACTCTTCTTCCTCTACAAACGCCTGAATCGCACCAACATTCTCTACTCTGGTGTGGATGCCGTGGCAGAAAAGGTGTACACCTTCCCGCTTCCGATTACAGAAAAAGAATCCGCACAACGTGAAGATAATAAATAAAGCCCCCTCCCCAAAGGGGGAGGGCATTCGCAGCGTTAGCCACACCCTAAATTTTTCACTAATACATCAATAGAATGAAGAGACAACTTAAACATATTTGTACGTGGATTGCGTTAGCCCTCCCCCTTTTGGGGCTGGGGGGCTGTTCCAAAGACAATATTTCCTCCTACGACACCACGCTCACAGCCCTCAACATCTGGGTAGGAAATGCGGCTGGAGTCGTTTACGAATCAACCACCTACAACTATTCCTATGCCTACGAGGAGGGCAGCGTCACCTTCTATGCACAAATCAGCGGAATGCCAGCCGACCACGACCGCACGTTCCGCCTGGAGGCATACGGAGGCGACTACGACCAAATGAGCAGCACCATCCGCACTGAAGAATACGTGATTCCGGCAGGAGAAATCGGCGGCACCTACAAGGTCTATTTCAACACCCAGCAACTTGCCGACCCCACACTCTTCACCACTCGCGACGGCAGCGTCAATTTCCGAGTGGTCGGCAACGACGACTTTGCCATCGGCACAGAGAATCACCAGACCTTTACAGTCATTCTGAAGAACTATCTTGCCAAGCCCGACAACTGGGACGAAGCCAACTATCCCCGCGTGCCCCTCTCCCGCTACTTCGGCATCTACAGCCGAGTCAAGTACCAGTTCATGATTGAGCACCTCGGGCTCATCGACTTCGAAATCAACTATAACACCCAAACTGCTTACGACGAGGAAACGAACGTCGTCTCTGCCGTTTATGCCGTCTATCTGCAGCAAGTCATGCAACGTGCTCTGAACGAGTATAACGCCACGCACGACACGCCGCTGACTGATGAGTTTGGCACTCCTGTAACCTTCTAACCGCACTACACGATGAAACAGTTTCAATCCATACTGACAGCATGTCTCTTGACCTTTACGGCTACGGCATGTTATGAAGACAAGGGCAACTATGACTATCACGACTTGGAAGTGGTTGCCATCGATACCGTCGATGCTGGCATCCAATCGGAATATGCCATCATGCGGTTCGACACTTTGGTGCTCGCCCCCAAGGTTTACTTTGAAGGCAAAGAGGTGACCGACCCTGCATCGGCACCGCTCGACTACCAGTGGACCATCTTCAGTGCCGCTTCCGGCTCAGGTTCCAGTGCCGTTGTCGATACGATTGGTCACGAGCGTATCCTCAATGCCGTCATCAGTCGCTCGGGCGGCAACTACTTCGTGCAACTCGTCGTCACCAATCGCAATGACGGCATTCGTCAGTTCTTCCGCATCCCCGTGGCTGTGAGCGAGGTGTTTGATGGGGGATGGATGGTTTTCTACGAACGTGCCGACCTCCCTGGCTATTCCGACCTTGCCCTCATCTATAACCCTTGGACAAAACTCAATGTGAATTACAACCGTTACTACACCAACCTCTACGAAACCACGAATGGTGAACCCCTGCAAGGACACCCCATCCGATGTCTCGACATCGCCGTGTCTCTCGCCTCGGGCAATAACTACGTGGGACTTTGCACCGACTACACCTTGGTGGGTGTGAGCGAAAACGGCATTGAGAAAGCACTTGAGTTCCCCGAGTTCTTCCATGAGGCACCTGCCACCATGAAGCCCACTTGGTATGGCGAACACGGCTCTGGTGTCATGTCGGGACAGAGTTCGGAAGTGCTGCTGAACAACAACACCATCTACACCAACACCTACTCCTTCAGTGCCACCGAAGGACGCACCACCCGATTTGGTGTGCCGAAGTTTGCCGACGGCATCGGCGAACTGGCTCCGTGGAATGCAGAAGTGCCCAACACGCTCAACTATGGCATTGTGGTGTACGACCAAACCCATCAACAGTTCCGCTATGCCGCCTACAACTCGGCACAACTCGAATACTTCGAGCCGCAAGACCTCTCAGTAGCGGCTTTCGACATCAACAACACAGGCATGGATTTCGTCATGGCAGACTGGGGCAAGGGCACCAGCCAAGGCGTAGGTCTGCGTCCCTATGACTACCTCATCATGTCTCGCGGACAGTCACGCTATCTGGCTGTCACCAACTTCTCCTCCTCCGTGCCTTCCGACCGCAACATTGGCGTAGGGCTTTATCCGATGGACGACCTCTGTCCCGACATCGCCAACGCCACCTCCATCTCTGCCAGCCACGTGGGTAACTTCATCTACTACACCGCTGGCAACAAGGTCTATAACTTTGCCTACGACAGCAAACTGCCAGCCACCGAAGCCTGGACGGCACCTTCTGCCGACGAGGAAGTGACCTGTGTCCGCATCATGAAATACTACCATGGCACCGTGTATGGCTACGGCATGGTGCCACGCTCCGACAACCTCGTACACATCGCCACATGGAACGAAAAGACCCAGCAGGGACACGTGTACGAATACCTCATCAACCCCGCCAGCGGCATCCTCAACACCAACACCTCCTACGACTATCCCATCCCCGGAAAAGTCAAGGACATGGCATGGAAATTCTCACTCCAATAACCCAAAAACTCATGAACTCAAAAACTCAAAAAACCTAAAAAACTCCAATATGAAAAGACTATCCATTACATTGATGAGCCTCGTGGCAACGCTCGCCATGATGGCACAAGGCATGGTTTTCGAACCTGCTGGCACCACACTCGAACAAGCCTCTGCCAAGGCTAAGGCAGAAAACAAACTCATCTTCCTCGATTGCTTCACCACCTGGTGCGGTCCCTGCAAGAAGATGGCACGCGATGTCTTCCCACAGGAACTGGTCGGCAACTACATGAACCCCAAGTTTGTCAACCTACAGATTGACATGGAGAGCGAATACGGAGCACCCCTTGCCAAGAAACTCCAGATTCAGGCATACCCCACCTTCGTCATCTTCAACGCCGACGCACAGGAAATCGGACGTTTCCTCGGCGGCAGCAGTGCCGAAGACTTTATCAAGAACGTGGACGAGAAGAGCAAGGACAACTCCTCTGCCAACCTCAAGGCACGTTGGGACAGCGGCGACCGCGACCCTCAGTTCCTGCAAGAATACCTGAAGAGTCTCAATGCCTCCTACAAGAACGACGAAGCCAACCTTGTGGCAGAAGCCATCCTCGACGGCAAAGAGAGCACCTTTGCAGCCGACAGCACCCTTCGCATGATTTTCATGCGTAGCATCAACAGCCCCTTCGCCAAGTCCTTCATCTACACGGCGAAGAACCCTGCCGACCTCAAGGCACAAATCGGCGAGATGCCCGTTGACATGAAGATTCAAAATGTCCTGCAGAACTTCCAGCGACAGGTCATCAGCGAGGAAAACGGCACAGCCACCCTCGACCAGCAGAGGTTTGACCAGTTCAACGCCCTGCTGAACGACTTAGGCATCCCCAATGCCGACCACTACCGCCTCTCCACCCTTATCACACTGTCCGACAAGCAGAAGAACTACAACAACTACCTTGGCTACATCAAAGAGTACCTCTCCAACAAGGCACTCGATGCCACCGACATGCAACTTGCCCAGTGGACCAAACCCTTCTCCGAGCCTACTGTCGATGCCAAGTACAAGGCACAGATGAAGGAAATCCTTCTCGCTCGCCTTGCTGACATCAAGGCAGGCAAGCGACAGGCACAGACCACCGTCGGCAACATGCGACTCTCCCGTTCCACCGACGAACTCCTTCAGATGCTTGTCAACGCCATGGACGGAAAGATGCCAGGGCAATGATTCTTCGCAAACCACAAAAGACCATCAAAAAAAGGGAAGCCAATTGACTTCCCTTTTCTTTTTTCTTTTCAGGAAACGTGCCATCACTTCACCATCACCTTCTTCACACCCTCCTTCGTGCGGACGATGTTCACGCCTTTCTGCAAACCATTCAGACGCACACCGCTCAGGCTGTAGATGCCCTCCGTGCCATTCTGATTGGCAGCAGGAATCTCCTTCACGTCATTGGCAAGATAAGTAGCATAATCCTCCTGACTCACAAAGTGCAGCGTCGCATTCAGCACCACCGACTTTCCGTTGGCAATGAAGATGAAGCCAGCCTTGTAGTCCTTGCCCTCGTCCGTGCGATAGTTACGCTGGTACTGCGTCACCGTGCCGTCACCGTTGTCCCAGTCCCAGATGACAGAGTTGTACGACGTCTCGGGAGCACGACGCTTGCCGCTCGACACCACGCTTGAGCCACCCGTCTCGTCAGCCTCGTTAGGGTCATACTCCTTCCAGTAGTCGTAGAAGTAGTAATATACCGAATCGGCACCCTCGCTCAACTGAATGCTATAGACGGCAGGATAAGCGTTGTGATGGTCATACTGATTATAACCGCCATACCACGTGGTCAGTTCGCCGTCAGCATCCCTCCAGCCGTCGAAGTAGTCGGGACCATACCACTCATATTCGCAATAAGAGCCATTCGTGTTCAACGCATACGTGCGAGCCTCGCTGATGTCGCCGATGCCGAGAGCCGACTTGATGCCCTCCACATCCACCAGCGAATACGTCAGGTCATACTCCTGGTCAACAATGGTCAGAGCCTGTGTGCCCTCCACTTCTATCGTCTTCACCAGTTCAGGCCCCTTGATGGAGAACGAAATCGTGTAGGAATCCGTGTCATTCACCGACAGCGTGTCCGTCTGATACGTTGCCAGATTCGCCTGAGCCAGAAAAGCCTTCCGAGTCACAATCTTGTACTTGTGACCCTCCACAAAGCGGTAACCAAACGTCACCACCGTGCTTGCCTGAGCCGAAGCCGTCTCCTGCAAAGGCTCTGTCGCATCGTCCACGTAGAGGTCGTAGTTGATTGCCACAATGTTCAGAAACGTCAACGTGTAGTCCGTCGGATTGGGATACGTCAAGATGATGCCCTCGCCGTTCAGTTCGTCAATGTCGGCAAACACCCTTCCGTCCTCAATGTTCCATACAGCCGTGCCCCACTCCCAACTCTGGGCATGAGCACCAGCCACTGTGGCAATCGCCACAACAAAAGCAAGTAAAAATTTCTTCATAAAAGTGAGTTTTTTGAGTTTGTAATTTCTTGAGTTATTCTTCATTCTTCATTCTTCACTCTTCACTCTTCATTCTTCATTCTTCATTCTTCATTCTTCACTCTTCATTCTTCATTCTTCATTCTTCACTCTTCACTAATTTTACAGCTTCTCTCCGTAGCACAGGTCGCCACAGTCGCCAAAGCCGGGGACGATGTACTTGTGCTCGTTCATGCCAGGATCGATGGCGGCACACCAGATGGTGCTGTCCTCAGGCAGCACACCTTTCACCACCTCCAAGCCCTCGGGAACGGCAATGACACAGGCTATGTGTATCTTCTTGGGCTTGCCCGTCTTCACCAGTGCCTCGATGCTGGCAGCCATCGAGCCTCCCGTAGCCAGCATGGGGTCGACGATGACCAGCGTCTTGCCCTTGGCAGAAGGCGATGCCAGATACTCCGTATGGACGCCCACCTCCGTATGCTCGCGGTTGGTGTACATGCGGTAGGCCGACACAAAGGCATTGTCAGCATGGTCGAACACGCTGAGGAAACCCTCATGGAACGGCAGGCCGGCACGCAGCACAGTAGCTATCAGCAGGTCGTCCTTGGGCAGCGGGATGTCCAGCGTGCCCAGCGGCGTCGTCACCGTCTTGGGCTTGTACTCCAAGGTCTTTGACAACTCGAAGGCCATCATCTCGCCGATGCGCTTGATGTTTTGGCGGAAAAGCATCCGGTTCTTCTGGTACGTCTTGTCGCGCAACTCAGCCATGTACTGGTTGACGACACTGTTCTGTTCTGCGAAATTGATTACTTGCATAACTCTGTTTTAGGTTTTCAGTTTTCTGCCTGCGAAGGTACGAAGAAAAGTGGAAAACACCAAAAGACGAGCAAGTTTTTTTTCGTCAGGTCGTCTGCAGGTCGTGCAGGTCGTGGCCGGTCATGGCGCAGACACACGAGTCGGACCATACGTTGACGGCCGTCTCCACCATGTCGATGATGGTGTAGATGGGTAGGATGATGCCCAGGATTGCAATAGGAGCACCTA
>CALAVF010000062.1 GCA_937892315.1 uncultured Prevotellaceae bacterium
CGGCTCTCTGGCTCCATGAAGGTGACGACGGTGCTGTCGCCCTGCTGCTCCATCTCCTTCACGCGCAGGATGGCCATGGCCCACCGCTGGCAGATGACCATCTCCAGGCCATCGCCGAAAGGCTCATGACAACAGAAAGAAGGGTCAAAACAGGTCTCATAAATGCTTAGTTTTAGGATATAGCAAGGGCTGTACAAGCAACGTTCGTTACTTGCAATCCTTTGATTTTCAATAAAACAATGATGGGTTACTCTCGCTTATAGAGAATGATTACTCCAGTTCGTACTTCACGGTGAGCACTTGGTGCGACCGCACTGCCCTACCCCGTTGTCGGGCAGGCTTCCACCGCGGCATTCCTCTGACGGTTTCTTCTGCCGATGCCATCAGCGCGTGCAACGCGTCCGGCAGGTCTTTAGCCATCTGCGAAGGAGTTGGCGTTTGTCCGTAGGTCCTGACCATCACATCGGCTGCATTGTCTGTCTGCGACACTTCAAACGCCTTCACATCGGTGATGGAGCCGTCTTTCTGCACAATGAACGACACCGTCACATTGCCCTTCATGCCGTACTCCACCGCCTCTTTCGGATAACGGAAATGGCGTGACAGATACCGCATCTTCTCCTCCTCTCCACCCACAAACTCGGCGGACTCTTCCGTCTCCAAGAAAAGTACATCATCATCGTCCCCTTCTCGCGGTTCCTCTGCCTCCGTCTGGATGAGCACAGCGGCGGTCATGCTACTGTCTTCATAGAGTTCATGCAGCAGGTCTTTATTCTTAATCACATCTACGGTCTTGATGCTGTCCTTCGGAATCTCCTCAAGCCGCTGCGACGACAACCTCCTGCCGTTCAGCACGAAGAGGATGGAGTCGGCATCGGTCTTCTCGGCGATGGCATACTGATAATCCACCACCGTCCGTGCGGAGGCATAGAGCGTCGCCGCCACGATGGGCACCACATAAAGCACCTTCATCCATGCCCATCGGCTGGAACGCGGACGAGCCAACATGCGGAAGCGTTGCAGCAATCCCTGCTTGCTGCTCAGCGTGTTTGCCAACATGAAGCCACCCGTCATCGTCGCCTTCTGCATCAGCAGCGACAAATACTGCTGAGCCTCCAAGCCCGACGAGAGCACCGCCTCATCTGCTTCATACTCATGCACCGCCCGCAATTCATTGCGCAGCAGCCACATCACAGGGTTGAACCATTGCAGAATCAGCAGCCCCTCCATAAGGAGCAAATCAAGAGAATGGCGGAAACGGATATGTGCCTTCTCATGGGCAAAGAGCGTGGCATCATGTTCTTCGTAGTCCTTGCGAGAAAGCACGATGGTGTTCATCCACGAGAAGGGTCGCACGTCCTCATCACTCACAGCCACCACCACGCCATCCTCCTCACGGTGCTTCTCCAATCGACCGACAAAGCAAATGAGACGCACCTCATCCACCACCGCACGGACGAGCATCACACCCATGCCCATCAGCACCACCCACGAGGCTATGCCCGACAACTGCGGCATCCACCATGCGGCATCATGCTCCTGCTGAGCCACTGCTTCCTTCACTTCGCCCACCGACGGCAAGGCTGGCGGCAAAGCGGGAAGTGGCTCCACCGTCTCTACCACATGAGTGGTGATGATGCACAGCGGCAGCACAAACGACAGCACCGCCGAACCCAACAGCACGGCACGATTCATCCGATGCCACGTGTCGCGACTCACCAGCACCCGATAGAACGCATAGAACACCGTGACCAACAGCGCCACTTTCAAATCATAGATGAGAAAATCAGTCATACACATCTATTATTATATAAGGTTAATGACTCGCTTTCCGCTCTTCCACCTTCTTCATCAATGCGTGCAGTTCCTCCTGCTCTTCCTCCGTCATCTGTTCCTGCTGAGCAAAGAACGAAATGAACGCCGAGCGGGAACCACCGAAGAAGTTCTGCACCACATTGTTCATGAATCGCGACGTGTACTCCCCTCTCTGCACTACAGGGAAATACAAATAGGTGGTGCCGAACGCCTTGTGACTTACAAAGCCCTTCGTCTCCAGCACCCGAATGACGGTGCTGACCGTGTTGAACGCGGGTTTCGGCTCGGGCATTGCCTCCAGCACCTCGCGGGTCATTGCCTGTTCCTTCTCCCAGAGAATCTGCATCACTTGCAGTTCGGCACGGGTCAACTCCCGCATTCCGCCTTCTGTTGTTTCTGCTTTTCTTGCCATAGTGAAAGTCTTTGATTGGTTTGATGATGCAAAGATATAAACTATTTTTATAGTTGCAAAACTATTTTCGTCTTTTAACATATTTTTTAATCATAACGCCCCATCGACACGAAGGAGAAGACCTTCAAGCCATCTTAGGCAGGCGGAAAGGGTGTGATTTCGGTGGGTGTACAAACCTGACGGAGAAAGCGTGAAAACGATGCCCCAATAACCCCCAAAGTGGTCTGAGTCACACCACCGAAGCGGTGTGACTCAGACCGCCGAGGCGGTGTGACTCAGACCACTTGAGGGGACACGAGCGTCTTGCAAATCCCCACAACTGCTCCCGACAAAAAAGGCTGCCTCTATGCAGTCATCGGCACAAAGGTCGCCCTCTTTTCCTCCGAGTGGAGCGTTTCCGTCCGAACAGATGAAATTACTTGATTCCCGCAGGGCTCACATAGGGCTTTTTCTCCCTATAAACACAAAAAAGAGGGAAAAAAGTCGATTACAGAAAATAAATGTTGTATCTTTGCACTAAGATATCGTCATTGACATGGAAGAACAAACTGAAAAACGACAGAAGAAAAACAACATAGGCATGATTGCCGCGGGTGTAGTGGTAGCACTGGTGGCGATTGCTGCGGCTGTGCTCATCTATCACCAACTGTACGCCAAGCCCTTGATGCAGGAGAACGAGGAACTGAAGGAACTGGCAGAACTGGAGAAGCAGGAGATGGAGAACCAGTACAGGGAGTTTGACTTGCAGTATGAGCAACTGCAAAGCACCATCAAGAACGACAGCCTTATCGCCCAGATTGAGGAGGAACGCCGGAAGACGCAACAACTGCTGGAAGAACTGGAACGCACGAAAGCGACGGATGCGGCTGAAATCAAACGTCTGAAAGCGGAAATCGCCTCGCTGAGAGAGGTGCTGAAAAGTTACATCGTGCAGGTCGATTCGCTCAATCGGCTGAACCAGTCGCTCAGCGAGGAGAACACCCAAATCAAGACCCAGATGGCGGAACAGAACACCCAAATCACCCACCTCTCCACCGAACGCAACGAACTGAAGGACAAAGTGAATATCGCCGCCCAGTTGGATGCCACGGGATTCTGGGTCACACCGAAGAACAAGAAGGGCAAGGACACGCAGAAGGTGAAGGACGTGAAGCGGCTCGCCTTTGGCTTCACCATCGTGAAGAACGTGACTGCCCAGAACGGGCAACGCATCGTGTATGCCCGCATACTCAAGCCCGACAACTCGGTGATGGGCAAGAAGGGCACGTTCACCTACGAAGACACCTCGCTCGAATACACAGAAAAGAAATACATCGACTATACGGGCGAAGAACAAAAGATGACGATGTACAGCGATGTTGCCGAGTTTCTCGAAGCGGGCACCTACCGAATCTTCGTCTTCTGCGATAGCCAGATGATAGGACAAACAAGTTTTATATTAAAGTGAAAAAGGAAAAGTGAAAAGTGAAAAATTTGCTACCGCATTTGTTTGTCCACAGACAGGTAGCATACACTTGCGGCAGCAAATTTTTCACTTTTCACTCTTCACTTTTCCCTAAAAAACATATACACGATGACCAAAATCTCCCCCTCCCTCCTTGCCGCCAACTTTGCTAACTTGAGCAAGGACATTGACATGATTAACCGCAGTGATGCCGACTGGCTCCACCTCGATGTGATGGACGGCGTGTTCGTGCCCAACATCAGTTTCGGATTCCCTGTGCTCGAAGCCGTCAGCAAGATTTGCCAGAAGCCGCTCGACGTGCATCTGATGATTGTTGACCCGGGCAAGTTCACCCAGCAGGTGAAAGCCCTCGGAGCCTACATGATGAACGTACACTATGAGGCGTGTCCCCATCTGCACCGCACCATCCAGCAAATCCACGCAGCAGGCATGAAGGCAGGCGTGACACTCAATCCACACACGCCTGTGAATGTGCTGGAAGACATCATTCAGGATGTGGACATGGTGCTGCTCATGACGGTCAATCCGGGTTTCGGAGGTCAGAAGTTCATCGAGCACTCCATCGACAAAGTCCGTCGGCTCAAAACCCTCATCCAGCAGACGGGTAGCCACGCCCTCATCGAAGTGGACGGCGGCGTGAACGGCGAGACAGGACGCCGCCTTGTGCAGGCAGGAGTCGATGTGCTCGTGGCAGGCAGTTATGTGTTTGGAGCACCCAACCCAGAAGAACGCATCAAGGAACTGAAAAAGTTGTCATGAACTGGCAGAACTATCCCTTGATTCGCCTCGTCATTCCCTTCACCTTGGGAATGGTCGGGGCGAATCTGTTTATCTGTCACATGGACAGGACGGTGCTCTTCATCCTTTGCTGTGCCGTCCTCGCCCTCCTCTTTTTCTTCATTCCCCAACAGGAGGGCACCTACAAAGACTACAAGTTTGGTGTGATCGCCATGATTTTCGCTTTCCTCGTCGGCATGACGCTCTACACAGGAAAGCATCACAGCATCACACAAAGCATCCCTCAAGACTCCACCTTCTGCAAGGGCATCCTAACAGAAATGCCTGTCGAGAAAGCACGCTCGTGGGCACTCCACTTAGAGCAAGAGAATGGTACACATATTCTATTGTATGTAGGTTCCCCTATCACCCCCAAGGCGGAGGCAGGGAGGGGGCTTGGGCTTTCTCTCGGCGACACCATCCTTGCCCGTATCATCCATCTGAACCCCACCGACCACACAGAGGATGAGACCTTTCGGCCTTTCTACAACTACCTGTTCAGCAATGGCATCTGTGCCACCTGCTATGCACCTCGTGGGCAATGGACGGTGCGTCCCCGACAAGGCAAGCCTTCGCTGCTTCAACAAGCCAAAAGTATTCAAGAGAAGATGCACCGAATCTACGACGACCGAGGCATCAACGGCGAGGCAGGCAGCATTGTCGAAGCCATGACCCTCGGACGAAAAGCCGACCTCTCCCCCGCCACTCGGCAAGCCTACGCCACTTCGGGAGTCAGCCACGTGCTGGCACTTTCGGGATTCCACGTCGGCATCATCGTGCTGATGCTGCACGTTCTCTTCCTCCATCGGCTTTTTCCCCTGAGATGGCGATGGGTGAGCAATCTGCTGGTCATTATCGCCCTGTGGAGTTATGCTCTCATCACGGGCATGTCGCCCTCGCTCGTCCGTGCCACCCTCATGTTTACCATCTTGCTGCTCTGCCAATCTTTCTCTCAGGATACTTTGTCCATCGACTCCTGTGCCCTCACCTTCTTCATCATGCTTTGCATCAATCCCTTCTACCTGCAAAACATCGGATTCCAACTCTCCTTCGTCTCGGTCGGCAGCATTGCCCTATACGGCAGCCCTTTGCTGAAACACTACATGCCCTCTCATTTCATCCCAAGAATCCTGTGGGGCATCCTCATCATCACCCTCCTTTGCAGCCTCTTCACGGCACCCCTCGTTGCCCATCACTTCGGCTGCCTCCCCCTCCTTTCCCTCGTCAGCAATCTCGCCATCTTCCTGTTCGTCTATCTGGTCATGTACGGCAGCCTCCTCTGGTGGCTTTTCCTTTGGTGCGACCCAATCAACGCCTTTTTCACCGACCTGCTCAACTGGACAGCCGACACCATGAACAACATCACCCACACGATTGCAGCCCTTCCCTATGCATCCATCGAGTGGCACCCGAACGCCCTCACCACCCTGCTCTGCTACATTCCGCTGCTCATCATCGGCTATATCATCACGCACTTCAACAAAGAACACTTATGACACACGACGACCTTTGGGAACTGAACTACCTCGACATTCTCGACTTCATGACAGAACAAAAAAGACGCCCCTCCAAGCATCGCCTGGAGGAGCACCAAATGCTGAATTGGATAAAATATCAAAAGAAACGCCTTGCAAAAGGCAGGATGAAGCCTGAACGCATCGAGCGATTCAAGCATCTCCTTGCCGTCGCCAGCCAATACCTACGCAAGAACCAGTATGCCTACAGCGGCAGCACTACGCAACCCGAAGGTCAACTGAGTTTCATCTTCCTGCCCAGCCAGAAACTGAACGACAACAGCAACACCGCCAGCAAGACATAGGCGATATATGCCCAAACCGTCTCCCACCAGTAGGGTTCACACTGAATCGTCAAGGTGAACACGTCCTTGACCCACTGCCCACTGGCGTTGGTGGCCATCACTTCGACCGTATGTTTGCCCTTGGAGAGTTTGGTGATGCGGACATCGTTCTGCCCCATCTCCAGATACTGCCACTCCGACTCACCATCACGACGGAAAGCAAAGCGAACATGCTGCTTGCCCAGATGGTCAAACGTGGTGAAGAAAAGGTGTACCACACGTTCGTCTGCCACCAGATTCAACTGGCGCGTATCCATGCCCGGGCAACGCATTCCGTGAATGGTCTGATAGGCGGCAAGGGCGATTTTCTCCCCCGCCTTCTGCTTCGAGGGCTGCTTCATCTGCACCTCGTAGTAATCCTTCTCACACTCCAGAAAGATACGGTCGACACCATCGGTATAAATCGCCCGGAAGAACGCCGGCCGCGGGTCGAGGTCGGAAGGGTAGATGTATCGCATCGCCTTCTTGGAGGGCGAATAGATGAGAATACGCTGATTGAAGAGCACCCACACGTCGCCCTTGAGCACCGTGATGCCCAGGGGTATATCGCCATGCAGATAACACTTTGCCGACAAGTCGTCCTGTGTCTTCTTCGTCACGTCGTAGAGCAGCAGCCTTCCCGACGTGGTGCATATCCAGAGGTTATTTTTGTCGAGAAACAGCCCCGAGGCATTGCGGATGGTCGTGTCGAGGCGAGTAACCAATTCGTCTTTGTAACTGACGAGGCCCTGCCACTCTGTGTTCATGTAAACGGTGCCATCCGTGCCGAGCGAGAGCGTGTTGACGACACCAAAATTAGGTCCCACCTGCTCGCATTCTCCCTCGCCACTGCCGGGACGCACCACCCAGAGCCCCTCGCTGGTGCCTGTCCAGCGAGTGCCGTTGTCTGTTTTCCACACCGCATGTACCTTATGCTCGGAGGGCAAGCCGGACAGGGTGGGTGGAAGCATACAACGCAGAGGCAGCGTGTCGAGTGCCACCTGATTCAGCATGACTGATGGATGTATCGTCACCGAAGGAATGCCGTCGTCGTCAATCTTCCAGAAGTTGCCCCGCAGGTCGGTCAGTTCGCGTCGGTTTTGCGTAACGAGCGGATTCTTTTCCGCAGGTGTCCGACTCAGACATCGCCCGTCGCCGTCATAGACGAGCACATGCCTGTTGGCATACGCCAGCACCGAATCGCCTTCACCTGCCTTGAGGGCATCGAACGACCATATCTGAAGCACCTGGTCGCCCGTGGGACGAATGCTGTAGTCATGCTTGTCGAGAATGTAGAGCCCTCGCTTCGTCCCTATCCAGAGTCGGTTGCGATGGTCTTCGCAGAGAGCGGTGACGTTGTTGTTCATCAGCCAGTCGGGATGCAAAAAATCAGCCCTGAACGACGTGAGGCTGTAGCCGTCGTCGCGATAAAGCCCATCAGACTTCATGCCATACCACATATAGCCTTCGCTGTCCTGAAACAGCACCCTGACATGTGCCGACTCCAACTGATGGAGGTTCGGCATCGGAACTATCCGTTCCTGTGCCCTAACCAACATCGGCACAAGAACAAACAACCATGCAGCAAGAAAAATATTTCGCTTCATAAAGTGAGTAGTTAGCAGTCCTTTACTAAACGTGTCCAAACTCTTCAACACCTCAACGCCATGTTCCTGCACGTCCACATTCTGTCGCAAAATTACTACTTTTTCTTATAAATTCCACATTTTCGGAGGAAAAATCGACAAAGCGGCATAAAATCGTGCTCAAAACAGGCAGAAATACAACGCTCGGCTATCTAAAAAAATCCCTCGCACTATCATCACTGACAGCACGAGGGACGTGTACACAAATTGTTTAACTGATCTTAAAAATACGCGTTGTTTAACTTTCAGAGAGAACAAAAAAGATTACTTCTTTTTCGGATTCTTGTTCCAGTGATACACCAAGTGCAGCATCACGTAGTGAGGCAAAGAGCGATACCACGTCACGGTGCGACCTTGGGCATTCACCGCATAGTCGGTGTTCGACAACTGGTGCAGCAGGTCGAAGGCTTCGAGGCGGGCGATAAGTTTGCCTTTCAGCAGGGGCTGGCTGAGGGAGGCGTTGACGATGAAGTCGTCGGTGTTGAGGTTGCTGCTGCCATACCCTCGGCGGCTGAACATGGTGGCATCGGCTGCAAAGGAGGTTTTGAGGTGTGGCAGGGTGTAGGACGTTTCGACACCATACTCGAAGTCGAAGGCATTGAGGGTTTCAAAGTCCAACATCTTGCCAGTGGAGTGCCGCCAATTGATTTGCCCCGTAGCACGGATGTTGAAAGCATTCTTGTTGTATTTGATGTGGGCACCACTCTTGAGCCCGAGCGTGTTGACGGTGTTCACATGGCTCTCGGTCTCACCCGTCAGCATGGCGTGGTCTTTGGCGTGGTCCCAAAGGGCATGGGCGTTTGCGTGCCACGACCAGTAGCGTTTCTCACCGATGTTTCGGTCGATGCTGAAGTTAGTGAGGGCACCCCAAGCACCGCTGACGTTCATGGGCTTGTAGGTGTAAACGCCGTTGGTGGGATTGTAGGTGAGCGACTGTGCCACATCGCGGAAGTGATAGTTGAAGGAGGCAGACAGGTAATACATTCCTTGATTGCGTCCTGCATTGTCGTAGTATTCTATATTGAACTTCGTGTATTCTTTTCCTTTCAGGTTGGGATTGCCCAGTTTGACGATGAGTGGCTGGCTGTCGTCGCGGAAGGTGATGCGGTCGAGCAGAAGTGGCCTTTCTTGATTAAAATCGAGGTTAGAAAAAATATAGCGCCGTGCTCCTTTCCAGTAATTCTTGTAATAGAAAGAAAAACTCGGCAGGAACTTTGTCTGATGAGCCAACGTGTCGAGCACTCCACGCTGATAGTGCAGTTCGTCATGATGCAGCGGTGTGTAAATGTACAGGCACCATCGCTCATAATCCATCTTCCAGTGGATGTTGGAATGCATGATAGAAGCAGTCTTCATCAGACGGATGTTCAGGTTGTTCGTCCAATCATGCCGACGGCTCTCGTAGGAGTTGCCGGGGTCGGTGATGGCGGTCAAGGCATCAATCTGAGAGGGAAGCAGGAGCGATATTTCCGACGTTTCGTCGCCTACCCGTGGCCTTTCGGGATGGTAGAGGTAGTCGCGGGTGTGCTCGCTGCTGATGTCGAGCCAATCGGTGAAGAGGAGGTTGACGTTCTTGGGGAAATGGAGGTTGTAGCCGATGTTGCCGGTAGCCCAGGTGGTGCGGCGGAAGAAGTCGTGGGTGTTGTAGGTAGTTTGGATCGACGGGGAAACCGCCGAGGGCAGGGATTGGCTGGCATTGGACTGGGTGGTTTGGGTGTAGCGGTGGGCTTGGCGGTTCTCGTCGTTATCGTGCTCCACTTTGGCAGAGAAAGTGAGGTGTTGGTGCTTTTGCTTGTTGATGTTGAAAGTGCCCGTTGCCTCCAGATAGGCTGCCCATGCCTTGCCTTCGCTCATGCCGATGGTGCGTTGAGAGATGGTCAGGCTGTCGCTCCATTCGTCGAAGGCGGAGTGGGAGGAGCCATTACGCTTGGCATAGTCGAAGTGGGCTTCGGTGCGGAGATACATCGGCTTGGTCAGAGAGAACGTATTGTGTACCGTCAGTTTCTTGTTGCCCGCACGATTGAACGACTCCGTGAGAGAGGTCGGAGCCAATCCCTCCAAGAACTGCTCACGCCGTTGGTTCATCGTCTGCTCGTCGGTGGTGGAGGTGTATTCCGTCCGCAGCGTCTCCTTCAGTTTGTCGCCCACCGATTGGTAGTTGATTTCTCCTGCCACACTACGGGTGGTCAGCAACGACTTGGGCGCACGGGCTGGACTCCATTGCCCTGTCTGCCCGACGTGGCGAGTCTCGTTCACATTGTTCGCATTCGCCAGCAGCGTGAGGCGTAAGCGGTCGGTAAAGCCCAGCAGGAAACCACGTCCCAACCATCGCTCTTCCGTTCCTCCAGCCACCTCCACATTGGCGATATATCCTTGGCTATATTCATCTTTCAGAATCACATCCATCACATAGCGGCGTGGTTCCACATCATAGCCCAATGCCTCGCTTCGTTCCGTCTGCTTCTCATACGCCTTCAGGTTCTTCACCGTATAGTACGGCAGATTCTCCATCAGCACCTTCTTGTTGCCGCCGAAGAATGTGCGTGAGCCCAACAGCAGTTCGTCCACCTTCCGCCCATTCACAAAGATTTCGCCCTTCTCGTTCATCTCCACACCCGGCAACTGACGAATGAGGTCGTCGAGCATCGAGCCTTCGGGCAGTTTGAAGGCGGTGGCATCGTAGATGAGCGTGTCGCCCCGATAGAACATCTTGATTTTGGTGGCAGTCACGGTCACTTCACGCAGCATTCGACTCGGCACCTTTCGCATTTTCAGGGTAGGCACCTCCACATTTTCCCACGAGGGGTCGGTGATGTCCACCCGTTGCCACACATCGCCGTAGCCGTCCAGTTGGGCACGAACCCAATAAGTCTTCTCGGTCGCTTTCACCTCTGCCCCAAACTGCGACATCACTAGTTTTCCAGTGCTGCCCTGGTAGAAGTTCAGCATGTCGGCAGAATCTACCACCACCGAACTGTCTGCCCTCAACACGGAGATTTTCGCCTTGGACAGCGGCATCTTCAGGAACTCATCCAACACCGCGCCCGAAAGATGGATGGTTCTGCCCGTGAAATCCTTTTCCGGCCGATACTGGACAAAGATGTTCCTGCCCCGCCGCTTCACCCGCACAGGCAACCCCTTGCAGATGAGTTTGACGGCATCAGGCACGGAGCGGTTCTTCACCTTGGCCGAAGTACGCAAGTCGCCCAAACTGTCGGAGAGGGTGTCGATGGTGTATTCCGATTGCTCACGGCCAATCGTCTGCAAAGCCTCCAGCAGCGGCACATCCCTCCACTCGCGAGTCAGGGTTTGCCCCTGCCCGTCCATTGCCACCATCAGCAACAGCATCAAAAACAATCGCCTCATCTCTTTCCCTCCTCTCCTTCCGTCTGCATCACAAAAATCGTATCATTCTCCACGCGAAGGCTCAACCCGTCGAAGGCATTCAGCCTGTCGATGAAATCGGCAAGCGGTGCATCCGTCTGCCACGTCATCATCAACCTCATGTGGCGTGGTGCCTCGTCGCGAAACGTCACAACCTTCTGATAATGAGCAGACACGACAGAGAGGATGCTGTCAAGCGGCAGATTGTCGAAATAGACAGGAGATGGCGGCAATTGACCTTCGGCAGTCGCCCCTTGCCCACTGGAGAGTGAGGGGTGAGAAGCAGCGTCGCCTTGCGAGCGATTCGCGAAGTGGAGGGCGGCAAAGGCAATGCCCGAGGCAAAGAGAACGCCAACGAACACCGCCGCCACCTTACCCACCCACCGCTCGCGAACACGTGCGGTAGCCAATTTTTCACTTTTCACTTTTCCTTTCTCCCTTCCCATCACCTCCTGCCAAGCCCGCTCCACATCGGGCACGTGGTCGATTTCGTCCATCATGGCCTCCAGTTCGGCGTCGGTGTACTTCTCGGGATGTTCCTGCATGTCGAAGCAGCATTGTTTGTCCATCGTTTGCATAGTCCTTACTGTTTAA
This sequence comes from uncultured Prevotellaceae bacterium, assembly GCA_937892315.1. Next base: position 11,931 of record CALAVF010000062.1, read on the forward strand.
AATGGTTTCTAATGAGGGTTAAGGCATGAGAAAGATGTTTCCACACAGCCACACGACTGATGCCCTCCGAGGCAGCAATCTCTTCGTAACTGCATCCGACGGTGAAACGAAGTCGGAAGATGCGTTGCTCCTGTGCCGAAAGATGGGTGGCGACCCACTCCTCGATGTCCGTCAACCGTTCATCCTCATACAGCGTCGGAGGCATCGCTTCCGCAGCAGCCCACGCTTCCATCCGCCGTTTCGTCTCCTCGTGACGCAGCCGTTTCAGGCACTGGTTGCGGACACTCGTCAGCAAGTAGCCCTCTTCCGTGCCTGCCAGCAGCACCGTCTGCCCACGAAGCAGCCCCACAAAGATGTCGCTGACCACATCCTTGCTCTCCTGCTCGTCGAAGAGGAGGGTGCGTGCCACCCTCAACATCTTGGCATAGTGCTGCCGAAACAGCCGTTGAATATCCATCCTTTCCATCATGTCTTTTATGGTAATACCCTTCAGAACGAGAAAACGCTAACCCCCTGCCCCTTTTTCCTCTTTTTTCCCACGCTAAGAGCCTCAAAAGTGGTCTGAGTCACACCGCCTCGGCGGTCTGAGTCACACCACTTGGGCG
>CALAVF010000063.1 GCA_937892315.1 uncultured Prevotellaceae bacterium
TTTTATAAAATTTAAGTTTGATTTTATAAAATCTAAGTTTAGTTTTAAGAGAGATGCTTCAAAAGGGCGGAAAATCGTGCCTTTCAGTCCTCGCTTTTCTCCTCCCGCATGGGGAAATGTCCCAGCCATTTCATCTGGCGAAGACACCACGACTGACGTTTGTACATGTAGTTGGTGGGTGAGGCGGAGTTCATCTTTCGGGGATTGGGCAAGGTGATGGCAATCATGGCACATTGGTTGCGTGTGAGGTCTTTGGCATCGCAGCCGAAATGCTCCTGTGCCACGGCTTGGGCGCCATAAATGCCGTCGCCCATCTCGATGGTGTTGAGATAAACCTCCATGATGCGTTGCTTGTCCCACATGAACTCCATCAGCACGGTGAAGTACGCCTCCACTCCCTTGCGGAACCATGCCAGTTTGCCCGACGAGGAGGTGGGGAACAGAAACACGTTCTTGGCTGTCTGCTGACTGATGGTGGAGCCACCACGGAAACGCTCGCCCTCTTCCCGCTCCTCGATGACTTTCTGGATGGCATCCCAATCGAAGCCGCTATGCGTGAGGAAGTTTTGGTCTTCGCACGACATGACCGCAAGGGGCAGATCGGGAGAAATCTCCTCCAGCGGAACCCACTCGTGATGCCAACGGATTTTCTCTCCGCTGCTCACCTGTTCCCACGCCCGTATGAACATCAGCGGCGAGGTATAGACGGGAACGTAGCGGAACAATAAAACAAGCAGGATGCTCCCCGCCAGAAGGACGATGAGCACCCACTTGATCAGATTTCCTACTTTAGAAAAGAGTTTTCCCATTCAGTCGCGTGATGTTACGTTTTACTGAAGAGTTCCAGCCTCGGCCGACTGTACCATTGCCTCAGAGGCATAGAGGTAAATCTCCACGCGACGGTTTTGCTCGCGGCCTTCCTTGGTGTCGTTGGAGGCAACGGGGTTGTTCTCACCATAGCCGACACTGCTCTTAATCTGGTTGGTGCCTGCACCCTGAGCAAGAATGTATGACTTCACGGCATCGGCACGCTGCTGGCTGAGCGTGATGTTCTTCTGGATGCTCTCTTCGGCAGTCGAGCCCTTGAAGCCCGTATTGTCGGTGTAGCCCTGAATGGCAACATCACAGTCGGGGTTGGTCTTCAGCACATCGTTGGTGAAAGCGGTGAGACTTGCCATCGACTCCTTGCTCAATGTTGCCTTTCCTGAAGGGAAAAGCACACCTGAAGCCAGTGTCACCTTCACGGCGTCAAGACCATTGGCATCTTTCACGGTCTCCACCTGTGCATTAGCCACGGCTGTTTCTGCCTGAGCCTTCAGTTTGTCCATCTTCTTGCCAATGAGCACGCCTGCAGCCGTACCCACTGCTGCACCGATACCTGCACCTGCCAATGTACCACCGGCATTCTTGCCAATCAAATTGCCGACCATCGCACCGATGCCTGCACCTGCGCCACCACCGATGAGACCACCTTTTGTGGTGTTGTTCATACCACATCCTGAGAGGACGATGAGAGCCGCCATGACGAATGCACTAAACTTAGTCTTTTTCATAATTCTTTTGAGTTTGAATTGATATTAATAATGATTTTTGTTTTGCCCTTTACCAAGTCTTTTCGAGTACAAATATCGTTATTTTAATTGATATAAAACACTTCGGGAAGAAATAATTTAGCACAAATGGGGATTTTTTCATGGATAATTAGTAATTTTGTAGTTTGAAACTAAAATATCTACAAAATAAAGACAGAATATGGCAACAGAATTGAAAGACCTCACCAAGCGTTCGGAGGACTACTCGAAGTGGTATAACGAACTGGTGGTGAAGGCAGAGTTGGCTGAACAGGCCGACGTGAGAGGATGTATGGTGATTCGTCCATACGGTTACGCAATATGGGAAAAGATGCAGCGAGTGCTCGATGATATGTTCAAGGAGACAGGCGTACAGAACGCTTACTTCCCATTGCTCATCCCGAAGAGTTTCTTGAGCAAGGAGGCAGAGCACGTAGAGGGTTTCGCCAAGGAGTGTGCGGTGGTGACTCACTACCGGTTGAAGACCAACGACACACACGACGGCGTGGTGGTTGACCCTGCCGCCAAGTTGGAAGAAGAACTGATTATCCGTCCAACCTCAGAGACCATCATTTGGAACACCTACAAGAATTGGATTAAGTCTTACCGCGACCTCCCCATCCTGTGCAACCAGTGGTGCAATGTGATGCGTTGGGAGATGCGTACACGCCTGTTCCTGCGTACATCCGAGTTCCTTTGGCAAGAGGGCCACACGGCTCATGCCACCCGTGAGGAGGCTGAAGAGCGTACCAAGCAGATGATTGGTATCTATGCCAAATTTGCCGAAGAATACATGGCTGTGCCGGTGATTCAGGGCGTGAAGAGCGAGACGGAACGCTTTGCCGGAGCACTCGACACCTACACCATCGAGGCGATGATGCAAGACGGCAAGGCTCTTCAGAGCGGCACGAGCCACTTCCTCGGTCAGAACTTTGGCAAGGCATTCGATGTGCAGTTCCTCAACAAAGACAACAAGCCAGAATATGCCTGGGCAACTTCATGGGGTGTCTCGACCCGACTGATGGGCGCACTCATCATGACCCACTCCGACGACAACGGACTCGTTTTGCCACCACGGTTGGCACCGCTGCAGGTGGTCATCATCCCGATTGGCAAAGGCGACCAGATGGCAATGCTGGACGAGAAGGCAGACGCCATTGTGAAGAACCTCAAGGCAATGGGCATCAGCGTGAAGTACGACAATGCCGACAACAAGCGTCCCGGCTTCAAGTTTGCCGACTACGAGTTGAAGGGTGTGCCTGTACGTCTCGTGCTGGGTGCCCGCGACTTGGAGAAAGGACTGGTGGAGGTGATGCGTCGCGACACTTTGGAAAAAGAGAATGTGTCCATCGAGGGCATCGAGGAGTACATCAAGAATCTGCTCGACGACATTCAGAAGAACATCTACCAGAAGGCTGTCACCTACCGCGATGCCCACATCTATGAATGTGATAACTACGACGAATTCAAGGAGCGTATCAAGGATGGCGGCTTCTTCCTCTGTCACTGGGACGGCACCGAAGAGACTGAAGCCAAGATTAAGGACGACACTCAGGCAACCATCCGTTGCGTGCCGTTCATGTTTGAGCAGACCCCTGGCGTTGACATGGTGAGTGGCAAGCCTGCCAAGTGTCGTGTGTTAATTGCAAGAGCCTATTAAAACAAGAGCCTATTAAAAAATGAAGAAACTGACCACATCCATCTTTTTTGTGCTGGCAGCACTCGGAATGTCGGCACAAACAGCCACTACCCCATTCATGCAGCAACTGTGTGCCGTGGAGGGAGTGAGCGACGTGAAGCCTTTGGAGACCACCAAGTTCAAGGAAAAGTATGTGCTGAAAATGGAGCAGCAGGTGGACTGGCAGAGTCAAACGAAGGGAACTTTTGGCGAACGTGTCATTGTGGGAATGAAAGGGTTGGACAAACCCACGGTGATTGTTACCGAAGGTTACTTTGCCGACTATGGAATGCGTCCCGACTACGAGGAAGAACTGAGTGCCTTGTTCGATGCCAACGTGGTGCTGTGCGAGTATCGCTACTTTGCAGAGAGCGTGCCTCAACCCACCAACTGGGATTACATGACCGTGGATAACTCCTTGGCCGACTACCACCATGTGCGTCAGGCACTGGGCACACTCTTCAAGGGCAAGTGGATTAGCACGGGCATCAGCAAAGGCGGACAGACCACCATGTTCTATCGTGCCACCTACCCCGACGACGTGGATGTAAGTGTCAGTTATGTGGCACCGCTAAACCGTGCGGTGGAAGATGGCAGACACGAGAAGTTCTTGGCAAAAAAGGTGGGTACGAAAGAAGAACGCAAGGCCATCAAGGATGCCATGCAGGAACTGATGAAGCGGAAGTCCGAACTGATGGAACTGTTCAAGCAATACAATGCGGAACACGACTACCATTTCTATCTTTCGGAGGAAGACATCTACGACTACTGTGTGCTGGAATATCCCTTCGCTCTGTGGCAGTGGGGAACGCCTGTCAGCACCATTCCTTCACTCACGGCAGATAATCAGACATGGTTCAGCAACATGATGGAAGTGGCAGGTCCCGATTACTTCATCTACCCCAACCGCTTCATGCCTTTCGATGTGCAGGCAAGCCGCGAACTGGGCTATTATGGCTATTTGCTCAAGCCCATCAAGAAATGGACTTCGCTGAAGGACACGAAAGGCTACCTGAAGGAAATCATGCTGCCCGACAGCCTGCGTGGCTACGACTTTGACCCCACGCTTTACAACCGCACGGTGAAATACCTCAAGGAAGAAGACCCTACACATATATTTATATATGGGGAAATCGACCCTTGGAGTGCCAGCGGTGTGTGTACGTGGCTCAACTGCAAGAAGAAGGAGAACATGCGTGTGTATGTGCAACCACGGGGCAGCCATCGTGCCAGAATTAACAACATGCCCGACAAGATGAAGCAGGAAATCATAGACAGACTGACAAAGTGGCTGAAATAATCTCTCAGGCATCTGTTTTGTAAAGGTGAGGGTCTAAAGCATAAAAAACGCCCTTACACCAAACAACGATTTTATTACGAGATTTTCGCGAATGAATTACAAATATTCTGACAGAGTAACACGAATTTTAGGTTACAGCAAAGAAGAGGCACTGAGGCTCAACAACGACTACATCGGTCCTGAGCACTTGATGCTTGGTTTGATACGTGACGGCGAAAGCCGTGCCATGGATGTGCTCAGGAAGCGGTTCTATGTGAACATCCCCACGGTGAAAGAAGTGCTGGAAAGAAGTGTGAGAGACAACGGTCAAAGACTGCTGTCCACGGACATTGCGTTGAATCAGAAATCCAACAATGTCATGCGATTGGCTGTGCTGGAAGCACGTCTGATGAAGAGCGACGAAAGCGATGCCGAACACATGCTGCTGGCTTTGCTGAAACAGAAGGACAATCTGGTGGCACAAATTCTGAGCGACTGCGATGTGACCTACAAGGCTCTCTACGACTCGCTGACCACTCAGAAAGCACCGTTGCAACCTCAAAACGATGTTGATTACGACGAGGAGGATGAAGACGAGGAGGATGCTCCACCACCATCAAGTGGAAATGCCTCTGCCAACTCTAAAACTACCTCCAAGGCTACAAAAAAAGGTAATTCTGACACACCTGCCATCGACAAGTTCAGTTTCGACTTGACCCGTGCTGCCAGCGAAGGGAAACTCGACCCCGTGGTTGGTCGTGAGACGGAGATTGAGCGACTGGCTCAGATTCTCTCTCGCCGCAAGAAGAACAACCCTGTGCTGATTGGTGAACCCGGTGTGGGAAAGAGTGCCATCGTGGAAGGTTTGGCAATGAGAATCAACGAACGGAAGGTGGCACGTGTGCTGTTTGGCAAACGAATTGTCAGCCTCGACATGTCAAGTGTGGTGGCTGGTACCAAGTACCGCGGACAATTTGAGGAGCGTATGCGTAGCATCATCAACGAATTGCGTGCCAATCCTGACATCATCGTGTTCATCGACGAAATTCACACCCTTGTCGGTGCTGGCAATCAGGCAGGTCAGATGGATGCTGCCAACATGATGAAGCCCGCCCTGGCACGAGGCGAATTGCAGTGCATCGGTGCCACCACGCTGGACGAATACCGCAAGAGCATCGAGAAAGATGGTGCTTTGGAACGTCGTTTCCAGAAGGTGATTGTGGAACAAACCACACCCGAAGAAACGCTCACCATCCTGCACAACATCAAAGACCGCTACGAAGAGCACCACAACGTGACCTATACGGAAGAGGCACTCGAAATGTGTGTCAAACTGACAGAGCGATATGTGACCGACCGCAGTTTCCCCGACAAAGCCATCGACGTGTTGGACGAAGTGGGCTCGCGCGTACATATAAATAATATAGACGTTCCCAAAGAGATTGAGGAAAAGGAGGCTCAGATTGCTGAAATCCTCAAGAAGCAGGACAAAGCGGTGGCAAACCAAAACTTTGAACTTGCCGCCAGTTATCGCGACCACACCAAAATTCTGGGCGAAGAACTGGAACAGATGAAGCAAGAATGGGAAGCGACACTCGAAGACAAGCGACAGAAAGTCACTGCTGACGATGTGGCACACACGGTGTCGATGATGACGGGTGTTCCAGTCAGCAAGATGGCAAGTGCCGAAGGTATCCGCATGAAGGGGATGCGTCAAGAGTTGAAAGACACGGTCATTGCACAGGATGCAGCGGTGGACAAACTGGTCAGCGCCATTCAGCGTAGCCGTGTGGGGCTGAAAGACCCGAATCGCCCGATTGGCGTGTTCATGTTCCTGGGACCTACGGGTGTGGGCAAGACCTTCTTGGCAAAGAAGTTGGCAGAGCAAATGTTCGGTTCGGCTGATGCGTTGATTCGTATCGACATGAGCGAATATATGGAGAAGTTCACCGTGAGCCGACTGGTGGGTGCTCCTCCGGGATATGTGGGGTATGAAGAAGGAGGTATGCTCACCGAGAAGGTTCGCCGCAAACCCTACTCTATCGTTTTGCTCGACGAAATTGAGAAGGCACATCCCGATGTGTTCAATCTGCTCCTACAGGTGATGGACGACGGACGACTGACCGACACGCAAGGCAGAACGATTGACTTCCGCAATACGGTCATCATCATGACCAGCAATGTGGGTACCCGTCAGTTGAAGGAGGTTGGTCGTGGCGTCGGATTCTCAGCCATGG
>CALAVF010000064.1 GCA_937892315.1 uncultured Prevotellaceae bacterium
GTCGGCAACACCCCGCCGCCGTTCCGCGACGTGGCACATCCCGACAGCAGTACAACCGCCACCATCATCCATATTTCAAACGACTTTTTCATCCTTTTCGGGCTAAAAAACACTGCAAAGGTACGAAAAAATCCCCAAACCCCATCCCCATTAACAAACTTTTACGTAACTTTGCAACTGATACCCCCCAAGAACTCAAAACCCCAAAACTCAATATGAAAAAGTTCATCCTTCTCTTCACCCTCATCCTCGCAGCATCAGCCATGCAGGCACAGGACGAAATCTTCCAGAAGTACACCCAGAACGGCGATGTCAGCACCACCGTCGTTTCCAAGAACCATCTCCACCGGCTCACCGAAGAGCAGCGTAACCTCCCCGGGCTCACCGCCATGCTCGACCACATCGACCAGATGACCATCCTCACCGCCCGCAAAATCACCAACATCGCCAAGCAGATGAGGACCAAACTCCCCAAGCAACTCGCCTCCAAAGGCTACAAAACCCAACTCTCATCTAAGGTGAACGGCATCCCCGTCACCCTCCTCCAGTCCACCAAGGACCCCAACTCTGCCGTCCTCATTATCGACGGTGACATCGACACCAACGCCATCCTCCTCACCGGCGACTTCTCCGGGGCTGCCCAAATGACCTCTGAATAGCAAAATCCCTGTTTTTCTCTCTTAAGATACATAAACAGAAGAAAAAGACACAAAAAGATAAGGTTGTTTGTTAAAAAAAACTTAACTTTGCACCCAAAACAGTTATCTGACATGTCAATTGCGTCAAAAAACGAACAATAACATAAAAACAGAAAAAACCATGAATGTTAGGAACTTACTTACTGCATCTGCAGTAATTGCCCTGGCCGCTTGTAGCGATTATGACCCAGGACTTTCTCAGGATGCTCAGAACCTTACCGACGAGGAACTGGCAGTCCTCTCCGAGTACACCCAGAACTTCACCACTCGCTACGGTGCCATCGACCCCGACCACGACTGGGGCTTCGGCGAAATCGGCACAGTGAGTGAGGCAAAGACACGTGCAGCCGAACCTCAGGGCAACATGTGGGAATCGATGGGATACACCGCACCCGCAGAAATCACTGAAGCAGAGCGTGCAGCCGTGATTGCTGCATTCAGCCAGAAAATCACAGCAACATCCCAAACGGTCAACTACACGACCTTCTGGGCACAGCATGTGTACAAAGGCGTGGCTACATACTATGACTATGACCAGTATTCAAAGAATGGTGAAACGGGCGAGTATTATGCTGATGAAGACGGCAACAAGATTTTGAAATCAGACGCTGCATCCTTTGTCGGCTCAGACCAGATGGACTATCTGACATGTACCGACGGCACGACCTGGACTGACGATGACGGTAGTGTCAATAAGCAGGAAGACCACATGTTCGACTTCAACAAGGGTGAGAGCACAGACTTCCAAGGCACGATGCTCATGTATAACACCACCACCACAAACTTCTCCTACCACGAGTCGCACGGCAACACCACCCAGTGGGATCACTACTACATCAAAACGGTTTACTGGACAGAGAACGGCGTGCAGAAGTCTGGCACCTACATCGGCTTTGACTATGAAGCCACAGGCGAAAACCCCAATCAGAAGGTTGACCGCGACTATATCTTCAACGACTGGATTATCAAAATCACAGGTATTGACGACGTTCCGACTACCTCGAAGTATCAGAAGCGTGTGATGTGTGAGGATCTTGGCAATACGGATGACTTCGACTTCAACGACCTCGTGTTTGACGTTTACTATGAGGATGGTCTGTCATCTGGATCATACACAGCACACGTGCTCATTCAGGCTGCTGGCGGAACACTGCCAATCTATGTTGGTCCTAACAGGCAGGAGGCACACGAAGTTCTTGGCGGTGCATTGGATGAGGAAACGGATCTTTATGCTCCGCTCAACGTGGGTCTTGGAAGTGCTACACCAAAGGAAATCACTTTCACGACAAATAGCACCAATCCTGACAACATTGATATTCTCGTGACTATGTCAGCAAACAAGGCTACAGGCGATGTAACGACGCTGCCTAAGTCTGTTGGCTCGCAATATGACGGTACCAGTGCTGCTCCACAGAAGATATGTGTTCCAGTCGGTGTTGCTTGGCCAACTGAACATCAGCAGATCGAGACTAAGTATCCAAACTTCCGTACTTGGGTTGCTGATAAGAACGTCACTAACTGGTACAAGGACAGCGAGGCAGAGGGTTTCTAAACAAACGAAATTTCTCATCTTTTATAAGTGTTATTAGCGAGCAGCGGCACAGGGTTTTTCCCGTGCCGCT
>CALAVF010000065.1 GCA_937892315.1 uncultured Prevotellaceae bacterium
AGCCAGGATGCGTTCCATCTTCTGCCGTGCCACGGCTGGCTTCTCGCCCACCAGTTGGAACATCTTGACGATGTGCTCCTTGTAGGCATCGAGAATCTTCTTGTTCGCCTCGTCGTCCTTCACGTAGTAGTCACGCTGGATGCTGTAGCCGCCCTGCGAGATTTCCAAGAGGTTGTCCTTCGACGACATCATGTCGGCACCGATGTAGGAGCCCCAGAGTTCGCCGAAACGCACACCCTCAGTGTTCATCTGGTTGACAAGGTCGATGAGTTGCTGCGTGTTCTTCACCTTCGCCACCCGCTTGAGGTCGGCGAGCACAGGCTTCACGCCTTCCTTGTTCTGCCGCACGGAGTCCATGCGGAGGGCATAGAGGTCGCCAATCTTCTGACCCAGCGAGCCTTTCTCCTGCGGCTGTGCGGCGAGCCCCTCGATGATTTCGCGGATGCGTTTATTGTTCTCCTCTGCCACAGTGTTGAAACTGCCAAAACGTGCATACTCTGGTGCCAGCGGATTGTTCTTCATCCAGCCGCCACAGGCATACTGGTAGAAGTCGGTGCCTGGCTGCACCGTCTTGTCCATGTTCTCCAACTTGATGCCCATCGTCTGAGCAGGAGCCGAAGCCGAAATTGCCATTGCAATCATGGGAATAATGTGTTTTGCTTTCATTTTGTTCGTATTATATTAAAATGTGTATTCGGGTTGCAAAGGTAGTTCTTTAAAGTGAAAAGTGAAAAGTGAAAAGTGAAAAATCTAAGTTTCCTTGCTATCCGAATGGATGGAAATGTAGATTTTTCACTTTTCACTTTTCACTTTTCACTAAAAAGTCGTACCTTTGCCCTCAGTTTTAACTAAAGGGGTGCTCGCTGTAGCGGGCTGAGATGATACCCATGAACCTGATGCAGGTAATGCTGCCGTAGGAATGATTGAGTGAAATTTGAAAAAAGTTCTTGAGAGCGTTGCCCCAAGTCTTTAACCCCTTTTCATTGTTTAATCTTTAGTTAAATTACTCTTTTATGGTAAAAAGAACCCTCGCCTCATGCCTCATTCTCTCATCTTTGGGCATGATGGCACAGAGTCACAAGGCTGACTCGCTCAAGACCGTTGACCTCGACGAGGTGAACGTCATTTCCACCCGTGCAGGAGAAACCACCCCCGTTGCCCACACCAACGTGAGCAAGGAGCAGATTGCCGAACTGAACACAGGCAAAGACCTTCCGTTCCTCCTCTCCATGACACCCAGTGTCACACTCTCCAGCGATGCGGGCAACGGCATCGGCTACACTACTCTGCGAGTGCGTGGCGTGGATCCTTCACGCATCAACATCACCGCCAACGGCATCCCACTGAATGATGCCGAGAGTGCACAGGTATATTGGGTGAACATCCCCGACTTTGCATCGAGTGCTGAAAATGTGCAGATTCAGCGTGGTGCTGGCACATCGACCAATGGTGCAGGTGCCTTCGGTGCCACGGTGAACATCCAGACCGCCAAACCCGGCATGGTGCCCTCCTTCGGCTTCGACGTGTCGAGCGGCTCGTATGGCAGCAACAAAGAGACGTTCCGCTTCTCCACAGGACTGCTGAAAGACCATTGGGCTGTGCAGGGACGACTCTCCCACATCAGCAGCGACGGCTACATCGACCGTGCATCGGTCAAACTCAACAGTTACTTCCTGCAAGGTGGCTACTACGGCGACAACACGGTGGTGAAGTTCATCACGTTCAATGGGCAGGAACGCACCTACCACGCATGGAACTACACCAGCAAGTATGAGCAGAGCCTCTATGGTCGCACCTACAACTCTTGTGGTGAATACTACACCGAGGACGGAGAACTCCACTACTACAAAGACCAGACGGACAACTACCACCA
>CALAVF010000066.1 GCA_937892315.1 uncultured Prevotellaceae bacterium
GTTTGTCAGGCTGGTGCATTCAAGAAAAGTATCGTGGCCAATGCTGGTCACGCTGTCCGGGATGGTGATGCTTTTCAGGGCAGTGCAATATTCGAAAGCACCATCTCCAATGCTGGTCACGCTGTCCGGAATCGTGATGCTCGTCAGGCTGCTACAGCCAGAGAAAGCATAATTGCCGATGCTCGTCACGCCATATTCAACCCCATTGTAGATGACTGTTTCTGGGATAATAACCTCTCCTGAGTATTTGTAGAAAATGGGGGTACTGGTCACCTCTGCGACCTTTACTTTGGGAATCAAATTGTAATTGATGCCGTCAATCCTAACAGCATCGTCGGCACTTGCCACTATCGGCAGCAGCAAGAAAAGGAAAAGTAATTGTTTCTTCATGATTTTTGATTTTCGTATTTGTTCGAATTTTTTATAATTTAATAATCATTCTTTTCTCTTATGCTTTCCAAATGCTACATATTTGTTCTGCCAGGCGATTGGAACGTTCCATGATTCGTACTTCATCCCAGCAATCGAATCCCAATACTCCTTCAAGCGTTAGAAGCCCATAGGCATAGGCTTTCAAACCACCTTTGTTATTTTTCCCTTGCAGTTTGATGCTCCACTGTTCATTGCTGATTGCCGAGTTGAGAGCCTGTGTAATCATGGTGCAGTTCCCTAAAGTTCTTACCAGATGAGAGCGTTCTTCTGTGTTGTACTCTTCTGACAAAGGCCAGTTTGTCATCCATTTTTGAGGCATCAGATGCTCTAACGTATAGACACGGTATTTCATCAATTGTGTGGATAACATTCGGCTATTGCGTAAACGACTTTCTAAAAGATACAGAATCGTGAGTGCCCTGTAATTGGGGTGCTCTGTTTCCAAACAATTACGTCGCACTTCTGCATCTGTAGGCATGGCTAAAGTATTAGACGAATCTTTTTCTCTGAAATATGTCATTAAGGCATCTGCTGTCTTAATGTCTGCATTGATAAGGCTTTCGCTGAAAAGGTCGCTGTAACTCTTTGTGCTTTTCCTACAAACGAGGCGACGGACAAGATAAGATTCCAGATAGTCATAAATCTTGATGCGTTCTCCCTCATCTGAAACATTCTTGATGATATACATGATGTATGGTATCAACGTTGTATTGTCTGCGGCGAAAATCAAAAAATTGATGCGGTCGATGCTTGGTTCATAAGTAAGGCTTGATTCTGTTATGGATGGCGAGAATGCACTCTGATAGATTTTTGCATATTGAACCAACTCTTCGACCAGCACAAATTCCTGTCCTTTGTAATACTTCTCCATGAAGTCCTTATAACTATAGAACAACGCTCCCGATTTGGAATATTCCTGCTTATCTTCAGCAGAGATTCTGATGGTTGATTCATGCACTTTTATCTGCAAGAAAGCATTCAAGAACGCCTCTATGTTCTTTTGTTTGTTTCGACCTTTCAACAAGGGCTGTGCCCAAAAGGCGATGCATTCTTCATCTTTCTCGAAAATCGGTTTCCACAGCGTTTCATATTTGTCAATGGTCTGTTCTGTAAAAAGATGGTTTTTCAAGAGTTCGGCGGTGGTCAAGTCAACGCCAAGTGAATTGATGGTGTCAAATATTTGCTGTTCATCATCTATGTCATCGATGACTATGTCTATCACTTGGACATTGTAATTCAGCCGTTTCTCATCTATCAGGCTGGGATCAAGATGTTCTCTGAAATAGTTATATGCTTCAATGATGTTGCTGGAGCCGTCTAATGAAACAGAACAAGAAGAAAGATTCATCACTCGCTGGAAGTCATCACGGTCAACATGACTGTGTAGGATGGCAAAGTTCCCATCGGGTAGTATAAACTTACGTCTGAACCACATATCAGTATCTGTCTTAAGGGCATAAACCTTCAAGAAAATGGCTAATGTGGTGAGACGTTGTTGTCCATCGATGACAATCTTATGGTCGCCCATCATCGAGGCGTTTGTCAATGTTTGTTTAAGGATGATGGCACCTAAGAAATAATTTTTGGAACGGTGGCTGACGGCCGTCATGTCCGAAAGCAGGCGTTCCCATTGCTTTTCTTGCCATACATAAGAACGTTGATAGAAAGGAATCTCAAAGACCCTTGTACCATTGAAAATCTCATAGATGTTTGATTTGCCTGGTGTCATTGTTCTGTCGATATTATAGGGTTAGTAGATATTTTTTGATTGCAGAATAGTGTTTAATATAGGTACAAAAAGAAAACGTGGACAATTTACTTTTCGTCTACGTCTTCAGAGGTATCGCCAAACACCATTGCACCATATACGAGTAAAAGCCCACGCATCAGCGTGAGCATCCTTGCTTTTTACTCCTGGTGCTCTTCTTTTTTGGCGAAATTTCTGAAGACCAGATTCTAAGCGGACGCTTTTTCTTAATATGTCTTTATGTTATGATTTACATAGGCATGAGTATCAATGTGAATAAAGTTGCTTCATTACTTATCTTTGTCAGCGATATAGCGTTTGATTTTCTCAATGAGTTGGCGAGCAGGCTCAATACCATCCCGAATCTCTTTTTCGGTCACGTTGTAAATACAATTGTAATCACTATTCTCTCGCATGGTCTGGAGATTGCTGTATAATCGACCAAACTCTGTGGGGAAAATCCCCGTCTTCACATAGTGCATGTTGAAGACCGCATGAGAACCTTTGTGAGTGTTCACTTGATGATTGTCATGGATGAGCAAAGCATTGACCGCATGAAAAACAGAATAGTAGAGTCGGTTGGCAGCACCGCTCCAACGTCCTGCTTGTGCCAAAATTTCTATTTCCTCGAAAGTTTGGTCTGCTTTTTCCAACTCCAATGTGACAAGGGTTTGCCGCTCTTCGTCATTCAAACTCATATCAATTCTATTTTGTCTCGTTCAACATTCTTATAATATGGGAGAAACGTCCACCCCTTCCATTGCTGCTTGGTATAGAGGTGCGGACTGATTTCAGCACCGATAGTCCATCCCAGTTCTCGGAAAGGATAAGTAACATCGTAATCTTGGTAAGTAAGTGCTGATTTGTCCAACAGGATAAGCAAGTCCCAGTCGCTGCCCTCATGGTAGTCGCCACGGGCACGGGAGCCATAGAGGTAGAGCATG
>CALAVF010000067.1 GCA_937892315.1 uncultured Prevotellaceae bacterium
TGTCCCTGTCAAATACAGGTTTCGCGATAATCTGACCACTCGACAAACCCTTATGATTATTCACTGTTATCCTATAGAAGTGAATCACACCAACGTTGGAGTCTTTGTGTTTTTCTGCATAGCGTGATAGCTTCTCAATGGCATCAGGTAAAAGTTGTTCGTCATCATCAATGATTGCTACGAAGCAGTCCTTGTCACTGATGTGGTCAAAGGCATAATTGACAGAAGAACTCTTCCCGCCATTTACTTTTCGCAAATACTCTACGTCGAAGTCCGCCTCTCTTTTTATCTCCTCTACAACAGGGTCATAGTTCTCCTTGCTTCCATCGTCAACGATTAGCCACAAGAAATCCTTCAGACTTTGTTGTCGTAGCGTTGAGAATAGTTGTTTTAGATTATCCGATCTATTGTATGTCGGACAAGACCGCATGGATGTACGTCGCCAGATTGCCGTCGACTTGCAAGTTGCCGGACTGATGGAGAAGGTTGAGGACTACAACAACAAAGTAGGTTACTCGGAGCGCAATCAAGATACCGCTGTCGAACCGCGCTTGTGCAAGCAGTGGTTCCTGTCAATGAAGCACTTTGCCGATATAGCTCTGCCGCCAGTGCTCGAGGGGAAAATTAAATTCCATCCGTCGAAGTATGTTACAACCTATCGCAACTGGCTCGAGAACATCCAAGACTGGTGCATCAGCCGCCAACTGTGGTGGGGACAACGCATACCGGCCTACTATGTCGATGTGGACGGCAAAGTCGAAACCATCGTGGCTCCAAACGAGGAAGAGGCGTTGAAAAAGGCGAAAGAACGCTACGGGATAAACGACGCGGCACGGCTGCGTCAGGACGAGGATGTGCTCGACACGTGGTTCAGCAGCTGGCTGTGGCCTATCTCGCTCTTTGACGGCATACGCAACCCCGACAACCCCGAAATCAAATACTACTACCCCACCGACGACCTCATCACAGCCCCCGACATCATCTTCTTCTGGGTGGCTCGCATGATTATGGCAGGTGAGGAATATCTGAAAGATGTGCCTTTCCGCAATGTGTATTTCACGGGTGTGGTTCGTGACAAGTTGGGCAGGAAGATGTCGAAATCGCTCGGCAATTCGCCCGACCCGCTGGGCTTGATTGACAAGTATGGTGCAGACGGTGTGCGCATGGGTATGCTGCTGTCTGCTCCTGCTGGCAACGATATTCTCTTCGACGAGCAACTCTGCCAGCAGGGTGCTGCTTTCTGCAACAAGATCTGGAATGCGTTCCGTCTGGTGCAGGGTTGGGAGGTGAAGGAAAACCTCGAACAGCCGAAGGAGAACAAGAAGACGATTGCTTGGATGGAGGCTGTCATCAAGACGGCATTGGCTGATGTGAATAATCTGTACACGAAGTATCGTCTGAACGAGGCTTTGATGGCTGTGTTCAAACTCTTCACTGATGAGTTCTCAGGTTGGTATCTGGAGATGATAAAACCTGCTTATCAGGCTCCGATTGATGCTGCGACCTACAAGGCAACACTTGGTTTCTTCGAGCAGTTGATGAAGATGATTCATCCGTTCATGCCGTTCATCACGGAAGAGTTGTATCAGCACATCGCAGAGCGGAAAGATGGTGAAAGCATTATGGTTGACACACTCATTCTCGATGCTCCTACCGAGGCTGATAAGCAGTTGATTGCTCAATATGAAGAGGCTAAACAGGTCATTTCGGGAGTGCGTGCTGTGCGTCAGAGCAAGAACATCGCTCCACGCGAACCGCTCACTCTCGAAGTAGTGCTTCAAGGTGCCGACGACCGTAATGTGACCAAGTGTCCTGCCCTCGGTCCTGTCATCAAGAAGATGGCTTCGTTGGCTGACATTCAATATGTTCAAGCGAAGAGTGACGGCACTTCTGCTTTCCTGATTGGCACGACCGAATATGCGGTGCAGTTGGGCAACCTCATCGACACAGAGGCTGAAATCGCCAAGATGGAGGCTGAACTGAAGCATCTGCAAGGGTTCCTCATTGGTGTACAGAAGAAACTGAGCAATGAGCGTTTCGTGGCGAATGCTCCTGCACAGGTGGTGGAACTGGAACGCAAGAAACAGAGCGATGCGGAAACCAAGATTGCTGCTCTGACAGAAAGTATTGCAAAATTGAAAAAGTGATGAGGCGGTGAATCCTTTGGTGGATTCTCCCGTTTCTCATTCATCAAAAAAGGTCAAGTCTCTTTTCGAGGCTTGACCTTTTTTTTGTTGTCGTTTCCTTTCGACTCTTAGTTTTTGTCTATGTAGTGCAGCAGGGCATAAGTGCCGAGCACTTGCAGGAGGAGTCCTGGCCATCCGAGAGTGAAGTCGGCGAGAGTGGTAGCGATGCCGCCTGTCAAGAGAAGTTCGCCAAGTCCGCCAAGCAGTTCGCTGACGAGCACGACACCTGTGAGCATCAGGAGGTTAGCCTTGCGGAAATACTGTGCGGCAAATCCTGCTACGAGGGCGAGAATGGCGAGTTTCACCACCATCACTTGCAATACACCCCATGTGGGCATTCCGAAAGCGAAATGGTTGACGATGGGGGAGGCTACGGCTGCCAAAAGTCCCACTTTCCAGCCGAACTTATAGGCTCCGGCAAGGATGACGAGGGAGAGTGGGGCGAAGATGATGCCACCCTGAGGGATAAGGTGGAAGAGTTGAGGCAAAGCCATGTTGCAAACAACGAAGAGGGCTGCCCACAGATAAGTTTTCAACTCTGTGTAGTTGAGCGTGTAGAGTTTTAATGTGGAAGTCATAGGATTTGATATTTAATAATGAATATTTGACATTTTGATTTTAGATTTCCGCCTCAGGATTGCCTTTTTCGATGAGGTCCACCAGACGGCTCAGTTGGTTGGGGATGCGGATTCGCTGTGGACACTTGGATAGACATTGGCGGCATCCCGTGCAGGCAGATGCCAGTTCTGAGAGTTTGAGGGTCTTGTTAAATCCTGCCACGAATGCAGCCTGCTTCTCCTTGAAGTCGGGAGCCGTCTCTTCCGTGGGTGGCAAGGTGCCATCGTTGACACAACGGTTGTAGTAGGCAAAGTTGCCCGGGATGTTGACTCCATAAGGGCAGGGCATACAGTATTTGCAATCTGTACACGGAATGGTAGGATAGGCAGCCACATTCTTTGCAATGTCTTCGAGGAGTGCCAGTTCGTCTGTGGTGCAAGGGTCAAGCGGCGAGTAGGTCTTCACGTTGTCCACCAAATGCTCCATGTAGGTCATGCCGCTGAGGGCTGTGAGTACATTGGGATAGGTGCCACAGAAACGGAATGCCCACGAGGCGATGCTGTCGTCAGGACGGCGTTCCTTCAGTTGCTGGGTGTACACATCGGGCAGTTTCGCCAATCGTCCACCCAGCAGTGGCTCCATCATGACACACTGGATGCCCCGTTTCTCGCACTCGGCATAGAGATACTCGGCATTGGTGTTGCGGGTGTTCACCTCCTTGGCATGTCGCCAATCGACATAGTTCATCTCAATCTGGGCGAAGTTCCAGTGATACTTGTCGTGGTTTGCCAGCAGGTGGTCAAACACGGCGATGTCGGCATGATAGGAGAAGCCGAGGTTGCGGATGCGACCTTCCTCACGCTCTTTGAGAAGGAAATCGAGCAAGCCGTTGTCGATGAAACGTTTCTGGAAAGTTTCCATGCCGCTGCCCATGCCAATGCCGTGCAGGAGGTAGTAGTCGATGTAATCCACTTGCAGATATTCGAACGACTTGTGGTACATCTCGATTGATTTTTCCAACGGCCATTCGGGTTCGCCAAAGTTGGACATCTTGGTGGCAACGAAGAAACTCTTGCGAGGGAAGCCGCTGGCTTTCAGTGCTGTGCCGAGCGAACTTTCCGAGCGTCCGCCTACATAGTGTGGGGAGGTGTCGAAGTAGTTCACTCCATGTTCCAGCGCATACTTTACTTCTTTATTTACCAGTTCTTGGTCAATCTGCCGCTCCTTGAAAGGCAGTCGCATCATGCCATAGCCGAGGAGGGAGATTTTGTCGCCCGTGTTGCGATTCACACGATAGGTCATCATGTTGTTGCCTGTCGGTTCAACCGGTTCCATGGGCTTTTTTGTCAAGGCAGACAGCGGGCTTAGTTCCACCATCGCTACAGCCGAAGTGAGTCCCAGACGCTTCAAAAATTCTCGTCTATCAATCTGTTTCATAGCCAATTAGATTTCGCGTTGAACTTCAATACCCTCGACGTGGATGGCCGAGAACGGACGCACCGGACACAAATGTTCGCACGCACCGCAGCCGATGCACCTCTCGTCATCGACCGATGGCACACGCAATGCGTTCGGGCCGGAATCTTCGCCCAACGGAACCATCGTGATTGCTCCCGTCGGACAATGTGTCGCACAGTTGCCGCACTTCTCCTCCATCGCCACCGGCAGGCAGTTTTCGCGCACCCAGACGGCGCGGCCGATCTTCAGGCTCGACTTGCGCTGCATCTTCTCTTCGTGCGTCTTGCCCAACGGCAGGATTGCGCCGGCCGGACAGACATCGCTGCACGCATGGCACTCCGGACGGCAATGGTTCACCTCGTAGCTCATCGTCGGTTGCAGATAGTGCAGCAGGCCGGTCGATGGGTGCAGCACGCCATTCGGACATGCCGACACGCACAACTGGCAACCCGTGCAATGCTGTTGCAGGTTCTTGAGCGACAATGCTCCAGGCGGGCATATCGGGGTCTGGCGTTCGTAGCGCTTCTTGTCTTCGATGACGGCCAATCCACCGTCGGTCACCTTATCGACCGCCTTCAGTTGCGAGGCTGCAGCCAATGTCACAGCCGTGGTCAACATCGTGCGACGGGTGGCATCGACCGTAACATTTTTATCTTTCGTTGTTGTGGCCGATGCCTTTATCTTGCCGAACGAGATAGCATCCTTGTGGCACACCTCGAGGCAGTTGAAGCAGTCGATGCAACGCGAATTATCGACGAAGCAACGCTTGGAATCGATGGCCATCGACTTGCACTTGTGCTCGCACAGGCCGCACTTCACGCACTTGTCGGCGTCGATGTGGATGCGCAGCACGGCGCGTCGGCCTAGCAGCCCCAACACCGTGCCGACCGGACAGATGTTGTTGCAGTAGAATCGACCGCCGGAAATCGTGCTCACAATCAGTATGGCCAATGTGACGGCCGACGTGATGAGCAACGCGAGGTCGAACTGCGTCCATGTGACGTGCCAGAACGCGAAACTGTCACGCTCGGCTGCGGCATCGGCCAAGATGTCGTTCACCCAAAGCGCAACAGGACGAAAAATCGACGTAGCGATGCGGCCGTAT
>CALAVF010000068.1 GCA_937892315.1 uncultured Prevotellaceae bacterium
GGCGGTGTGAGTCAGACCACTTGAGAGGCATCGAGCAAGCCTTGCTTGGGCATTCAGTTTCGAGAGAATCATCAAGAACGTTGGCACCAGGAAGCAGTCGGCGATAAGGCAAAGTTCAGAATGAGCAGAAACGGCCGCCCCACCGTCATGTATTTCGTCACTTTCTCTTCCCCTTAAAAAAATCCTTCATGAGTGTCGCACACGCCTCTTCTAACACCCCACTGACCACCACCGTCTTGGGGTGCAACGCCTGAGGTGCATACCGCTGAAAACCACGCTTCTCGTCACTCGCCCCATACACCAATCGTCCCAACTGGCTCCAGCCAATCGCCCCTGCACACATCACGCACGGCTCTACTGTCACATACAACGAACAGCCCGCCAGATACTTGCCACCCATCCATTCCTCTGCCGCCGTTATCGCCTGCATCTCGGCATGAGCCGTCACGTCGTGCAGGGTCTCCGTCAGGTTATGCCCCCTGCCAATGACCTGCCCATTCGCCACCACTACCGCCCCAATCGGGATTTCCCCCTGAGCCAGAGCCGCCCTCGCCTCTTCTAAGGCAAGTGTCATATATCGTTCGTCTGTTGTCATCTGATACATCTATCTTTTGTGCAAAGTTAGTGCTTTTTTGTGTAACAGAAAAATCCCATTCAGAAAAACCAACAAGATTCTTTTCTTTCAACATCTAACGGATGTTAAAATAAGGCACAAACTATTGCATATTCCAACAAAAAGGCTTTACTTTGCAGCACCGAACATAAAAAAATGTTGAATATATGCTTAAATTGACACAAAAAGAAGAGGAAGTGATGGAAAAAATCTGGCAGTTGGGTGAATGTACACCCAAGGAGGTACAGGCTCTCTACGACGAGCCGCTGCCACTCATCAACTCCATCTCCAATGCTTTCCAAGCACTGGAACGGAAAGGCTATCTGACCCACCGCCAGCAGGGGCGTGGCTACATCTATATACCTGCGGTGGAACAGAAAGCGTACGGCAAGTCACAGTTGAGTTCGTTTGTCGATAAGTATTTTGACAATGACTACCTGAGTGTCGTGTCCGAGTTTGTTCACGAAGAAAAGTTGAGCGAGGCAGAACTGATGCACTTTCTTGCCGACCTCATGAGTAACCACCATTAACCACTCATCGTTCATGGCTACATTTGTCATCTATCTCTTGAAGTGGGCAGTCACCCTCACCCTGCTCTACTCACTCTACGGACTCTGGCTGCGTCGAGAGACTTTCCACACGCTCAACCGAATGGTGCTGCTCGCCATCCTGTTGGTCAGTATGTTCCTGCCCGCATTCGATTTGACCACCGACCACGCCACACCGCTCAATCAGGGGATGGAACAGTTGGAGATGTGGGTGACTGAAAAGGAGGCACCCGCCATCGAGATGACAGCCTCGAATGCTTCTTCATCCAACGTTGTCTCACCCCATACACCCGTGGTATCAACAGAGACGACAGAGACGTCCTCCGCCTCATGGGTTCGTATCCTGACACTCCTCTATTGGGTGGTCACCTCCATCTACTGGGGCCGCTACCTCTACAGCCTCATCCGATTCGGAATGCTCATCCGGCGGGCAGAACGGCTCAATGTGGCAGGGATGCCGAAAGGCGTGCGTGTGCTGATGAGTCGGGAGGTCACCAACTCGTGCAGTTGGATTCGGTGGGTGGTGCTCGCACCTACCGACACAGGAGCAGGACAAAACATCATCTTGACCCACGAACTGGCACACATCCGACATGGGCACTCTTGGGACAAACTACTCTGCGAGTGTACGTGCCGTATGCTCTGGTTCCTGCCCTTTGCGTGGATGCTTCGACAGGACTTGGCTGATGTGCACGAATTCGAAGCCGACCGTTCCGTATTGGACACGGGCATTGACATCAAAACATATAATGAACTCATTATAAACAAAGCCGTTCACGCAGGACTGCAGCCTGTGGCGAACGCATTCAACGAAAGTAAAACCAAAAAGCGTATGATTATGATGTTTAAAAAGAAATCTACCAAGATGGCAGCACTGAAGGCACTCTACCTCCTGCCGCTCATCGCATTCTCTGTCACGGCATTCGCCAAGCCTCGACAGATGGAAGACATCAAGAAAGCCATCACCCAAGAGCCGTTCAACCTCACCACAGAACCAGACGTGGTGGCTGTGCTTGACAGCACAATGCAAGCCGTTGGTGCCCGCAAGATTGGCGAGGGGACCTATATCGGTACCTTCCGTCCCAACTACACGGGCGACACCATTCGAGTGCAGAGTGTCTATCTCGACAACGAGAAGGCAGAACACGTTGCCGAGCACATTTTCACAGGGAATCGCCACCAAACCTACACCATCACCTTACAGGCGGAAGACCGAAAAGAACTGGGACGAGGTTACCATATCCGCTGGATGTACCCTGTGGAGGGAGCATCAACCCAAGTCCACGTGAACAAGACATCAACTAACTAAAAAAACAGACTTATGATGAAGAAAATCTATATGATACTTTTGCTGGCGGCAGCAAGCCATCAGTGTACAACAGCCAATAACGAGGCTGATTATGACATCCGTCCCACCAACCAAGCCCCTCAACTCGAACGTCCGGCATGGCCCAACTACGACGTACACAACGAGAACTCCTTTGCCGTGTTCAACACGGTGTTGAGCGTTCCCGAACCGCAGGGTACGCATTTTAATGGGGGCTCCTGGACACTCTATCGCTGTAAGGATGCCACCTACGTCACCTACGACTGGACGGTGCCCTCTTACCAAGATTGGTGGTTCTTTCGTTTCACCACAGGCTCCGCCATCATCGATGCCGACACAGGCGACCAGTATATGCTGCGTGAATTGGAATACTTCCCGATGGATCAATGCTTTTGGATTCACGGGCAATCAGGAGAGACCATTCGCATGGTGCTCGTCTTTGCCCCTCTGCCGCCGAGCGTGAAACATGTACGATTCTACGAAGCCGAAGCCCCGACACGCAAATGGATGGACGGCTCTGCTGAACTCTCTCCGATTTATTCCGTGAAAGAACTCCGTCCCAAAACACCAGACAAACGACATATCGGCAAGAAAGGAGAAGTAATATATAAAGGAAAAGTAATATATTGAAAAGATTAGTAATTAAAGATTAGTATTGGAAAATAACAGACTCTGGCAACAGAGATGTTATTGTGAATAAAGTAAACGGGACCGGTCATCTCCATCCAAGGCTGTGAAGTTTTGGGTGGAGTCCTTTTTTACCCTCTCAAACATCGGAGTGCCCCTGTCCACTTGAGCGGACTGGGGCACTCCGACGAGGTGAACTGGAGCAGTCCGCCTCTGATAGTACGACAAAAAGGGGTTATTTTTTCTTCTTCAACAACTCCGCTGCCGGATGCTTCGTGTCAATCAGTCCTTTGGCAACAGCCTGGGCATTGAGTTGAGCACCCTTGAGGGAGGTGTGGGTGTGGTCGTGGTTGAAGTAGGCTGCTGCTTTCTTCTGCCCGACTTTGTCGAGGTAGTCAGCCGTGATGTTGTGTACATCCACGAGAGTGACACCTGTCTCTTTGGCTACATCGCGGCACCAACGTCCGTATGTCTCGTTGCGACGCTCGATGTAGAACTTGCCACGGTTTTCCCAGATGGGGTTGACAAAGCCACGGGAACGGCCTTCGCCTTCATGCCACTCGTTGCGAGGAGTGAGGGTAAGCAGGATGGGGATGGCACCTTTCTCTTGGGCATCACGAATCATCTTCTTGAGATACCAACCATAGGAGTAGATGACCTTGAACTGACCAGAACTCTCCATGCGGAACACCTGACTGGAGTCGCGAGAGGCACCCAACACACCACGTTCTTTGCCATCCTTGATGCCTCCGATGTCGTTGTGACCAAACTGAATGAGCACGTAGTCGCCCGGTTCAAGCGAGTTGTAAACCACCTCCCAAAGACCCTCGTCGATAAAAGTGCGAGTGGAACGTCCTGCCCTTGCCTGATTCTGGAAGACGCACTTGGTGGAGTCGAAGACGGTGTAGCCTTGGCTACCCCAACCCCACATGCCGTCGGGGTTCTTGTCCTCGTTCTTGCCAGTGGAGTCGCCACAAAGGAAGACCACCGGTTTGCCGGGCTTTCGCTTCTGGTCGCAACGCTTGGGAGTGACCTTGTCGTTGAGACAGGCTTTCAGCGGAGCCACCTGCGGGTCATCGGATGCGAGGATACCCTCAGCGGCACTCTGTGCATTCATGCGGGCACCATAGGCGGAGGAGTGGATTTTGTCGAGATAGAAATGATAGTTGGTCTTCCAAGAGCCATACTTTTCGAGTTTGGTAGCAGAGATGTCGTTCAGGTCGATAACGGGCGTGTTGGTCTCTTTGCCGATGGCAAAGATGGCAGGCGTGAAGTCGGTGAGTTTACGCTGAATCCGCTTGGGGTCATCCTTCTCGTAGTCGTTGCGAGGGGTGAGGGTGAAAAGGATAGGCGTGGCTCCCTTGGCACGAATCTCGTTGATGAAGCGGCGAGTGTAGCCACCAAACGTATAGACGGTCTCTTGCTTCTTGGTCACCTTATTATAAATAGAGATGGAATCTTCCTTCACCTCGAGTTTGCCATTGGGTCGATAAGAAGAACGGGCACGAATGGAGTCGATGGGACCATTGTCATTGTGTCCGAGTTCGAGGAAGACAAAATCGCCCTTCTGCACGGCTTCGAGGACAGGTTTCCACAACTGGTTGTAGAAAGTGCGGGGAGAAGTGCCACCCAAAGCATGGTTCTCGACGGTAATTTTGTTCTCATCATAATATTCGTGGGCATAGAATCCCCATCCCCACTGACCGTTGTTACCATTGCCGAGGGTGC
>CALAVF010000069.1 GCA_937892315.1 uncultured Prevotellaceae bacterium
TCTTTTATAGATGAAATTTGCTGCAAAGATAATAATTTTATCTTTTATAAAAGACAAAAACTTATAATTATTGAACTTTGTTTTGTATAATTTGCATTATTGCCCCCCAAAAAAGTCAGTTGACAAGGTGAGATTCTATGTCTTATTTATTCCAATCCCACAAATTTCTTCCCCACAAATTTCTCTTCCGCCGCATTTTTTCATGATTTCACGCCGAAGTACCTGCTTCAAACAGATACTGCGGCATGAAATCAATTCAATTTTTACGACACAAAATAATGTCAGCGTCTGCCACGCCCACCCATTCGAATAAGCGAGCCATCTAACAACGCTCCAATCATGCCGATAATAATAATAAGAGTCATCATAGTGGAATCTCCTGTAAATTTAAAGGTTTATACTAAAGTGGATTAAAAGATTTCTGTTTTTTGAAAAAAAGTGTGAGCCTTTCATCGATTACCCTTTGCTCTGTTGTGCGTCTTGCAGAGCATCTGGCAGTTTTCGATGGTGGTTACACCTCCTTTGCTCCATGCAGTCACATGGTCAGCATCCATCTCCGTCTGCTTCCAGATTTTCTTGCGATTTGCCTCATGCCCCATGGCACAGAGCGGACAGTTGCTCTTGTCTTGAGCGATGGCTTCAGAAGTCTGACGGCGATAGACGGCTCGCTTGGTGGCTTCGTCGAAGATGCGGATGTCGAGCAACTTCTTGTCTTGGCAACCTCCGAGGATGTACTCGAAGATGCCCTTGCGGTTTTTCACGTAGGGGTCGCCATAGAGTTGATGCACCAACTGCGACACTTTCTGCGGGTCGTAGGGTTGGGTGTGATAGGTGTCGTAGAGCCGTCCCCATTCCAGTCCTCGCATCTCACTTTCCACATCGCTAAACACAGAGCCAATCCAGTCGATGACGCTGTTGAAGTGGCGTTTCAGTTCATCGATGTCTGTATCGTGGCGGTGCAGGCTCATGTAGTCCTTCACCTTGTTGTGGCTCACCCACTGCAAGGCTCGTTCCAGATAGTCTTGGCGGTTCACCGCTCCAGCGATGTAGGCACTCCACTTCTGCACACGGGCATTCGCCGAATTGCTGAACTCCTGCTTTGCCAGCGTGACGAACTCGCCAGAATAGACAGCATTGAGGAGTTCCTGAGGATTGAGCGGCACACCGGCAATGTTCACCGTCTCGAACCACTTACGAATTTCGTCCTCCGTACCTTCACATTCATACACCAGCAACTCTGTGTTGAGGATACGCTGCTGCTGTTCGGTGGAGAGGCTGCTGAAATAGTGCGGAATGCCGTTCTCGTCGATGATGGAAAGTTTGCCTGTGACGAAACGTCCCAGCGACGTGATGCGTTGTTGTCCGTCCAGCACTTCCAGGCGGTCACCATCTGTCTTGTTGAAATAGAAGACACCCAGCGGATAGCGGTGCAGGGCTGACTGCACCACCGCCACATCCTTCTTGCCATCGGCATAGATATAGTTGCGCTGATACTCAGGCTGAATGGTCAGCCGTCCAGCGAGGCCATAAAGACCCTTGCCTTCCAGTTCGTTATAGACGAAGCCCTTGCAGACTTCGCCTACGGTGTAGGTTTTAAGGTTGGTTTCCATGGTTATGATTGTTTTTTGCGGATAAGGATGCGTGCGTATGGGTCTTTCTTTCCAACATTTCTTAATGTCAATTGCTTGGGTTTGGGAAGCCCTTGGTCAACAATACTGAAAAAATGGGGGTTTATATCTATAATTTCAAATTGTTCAGGACAATATTTGTCAAGGAAAGAAACGGGAACACCCATCGCTCCTTCATAGTCGCAGGGAATGGCATCCGTATAAGGCACTTCAATTGCATCATAGTTGTCGTAATGGTCATAGCCTGTCCTTCCTTTCAGTTCTTTATGCTTGCTGTACTTCAGATTATCCTCCATTGTCATCAACTGAAGTGGCTGATGGCGACGACCATGTTCAAGATTGGTCATCCATATAACACCAGACACTCGAATCATACCCTCCCGATGGTCTCCCGCTGTCGCATAATCCTCATAGTTAGAGATAAAATGCCCAGCCCCACCTTTGAATCCTTTGCCCAACCATATTCGATTGGCTTTTATCAGGGGAAAAACCTCTTTATACGTAATGGCATTCTGATGTCCAATGACAAGGAACTCTTTTCCTGCTTCCACTATCCAAGATAGAAACTCTCTAAACAGCGAGAACGGAGGATTTGTCACGATAATGTCTGCCTCATCCCTCAACCTTGTCACTTCCTTGCTACGGAAGTCGCCATCGCCCTCCAAGTATTGCCATTCCAAATCGTCGATGTTAATGCGACCGTCACCCGTTTTGTCACCTGTCAACACAAAAATCTTGCCGTTTGTTCGGCTCTTGTCTGCATCGTAATAAGGGCTTTCTGTCTCGAAGAGGGTTGGTTTCCACTCCTTGATTTTCTTCGACTCCACCGCATAACTGGTGCTGATGAGTTTCTTCAGCCCTAATCGTTCAAAATTCTGGGCAAAATAGCGAGTGAAGTTGCTCCATTC
>CALAVF010000070.1 GCA_937892315.1 uncultured Prevotellaceae bacterium
TTTCCCTACACGACGCTCTTCCGATCTCTTGCCCGGGGAATGAAGCGATGTAAGTCAATTTGAAGTTGTCCACCTTGTACCAGTCGCCAGCGTTGACGCCGATGAGGAGTGACCCCGTGTCGGCTCCATCGGAAGCCACCACAGGAATGCTGTCAATGGCAGCCTCCGTCAGATAGTAACTGCCAAATGCATGACCTGCGACAGTCGCTGTGGAGTCGCCGGCAAAGAGCGTGACGGTCGCGTCTGCATCAGTACCCACCATTGCCGTGAGACGATAATAACCGGGCGTGAGACCTTCCACCAACTGAGAGATTTCGACCGAACTGCTGTTGTCCGCTTCGATGAGGCTCTGGAAGATGTAAGTTCCGTCCAGCCCTACTGCACGATATTTGTTGGGAGCGGTTCCGTTATAGACCGCACCCACCGAGGTGTATCCATCCTTCTTGCCAACCGTCCATCCCTTCGCGGTCTTTGTCTCAAACGATGGATTCTCGATGCAATCCGTAAAGTCGATTTCGACATTTTCAGCACGAAGAATCTGTTTCTTGTACGCATCGCCGTCAGCCAACAACTGTGCGGCATAGTTCTTCACCTTGGTTGCCGAAGTCAATTCCGTTTCCTCGCGATGGCTAAACTCACTTTCCGCCTCATGAATCTGGGCCAGATAAGCCTTGTATGCATCGGCGGTGGTCACCTTCTTATATTTCTCCAGCATCTGGTATGCCTGTTCAATGTTTTCGGCAAGCGTCTGATAAGCAGGGTCGAGCGTGATGTTGGCGTATGCACGGAAGGACTTCGTCATGGTTTCGTCATACCAGTAACCACGCAAAGCCTCCACGGCACTACCCTCTTCCACCGGCACGAAATACTGTGCTTCTTCATCGTTGAGCAGTTGTGCATCGGCAGGAGTCTTGGCGTTGACAAAGGTGCCGACCACGGCGGCATCGGCATTCTCTGCCGGAGTCGTCACCACCTGCGTATGGATGCCTGTCAGCATCATGTTATTCGACGAAGAAGACATCACCAGGTATGTCTTGCCAGCCTCCAACGTCTTCACATCAACCGTTTTATTAGAGATGCCCGTCACGGAATGACCCGTAATCTCGCGTGCCACCACACCGTCAGGCACCGTCGCCGTGAATGGAACTGTCAGCAGATACCACTTGGCTGGCTCTGTACCGATGACCATCTGTGCCTCCGTTGCCTCAAACGCTGCACGAGGTGTAAAGTTGTATCCAGTCGTCAACGAGAGCAGCGAACACTTCCCTGCCTTCACGATGTTTGTGCCCGTCGCCTCGCTGTCGTCCGCCACATAGTAAAGTGCGTTGGGATTCACATCCTGAGCCACCTGCGTCACACCCGAACACTGAGTCAGGTCATACACCGTGGCTGTCTTATAAGTCGCCTTCTTGGCAAAGGTGGTGGAGTTAAATGCCGTGGCATCGAAATGTCCCTTCAATGTCAGCACATCATTCTCAAAGCCAGCCACCTCCATGTCGCTTTCCTTCAAGATGAAACGCACGACGGTGTCCGTTCCCTCTGCATACTGAATCACATCTTCCGACGACGGCACGGGGTTGGCAAGCACACCATAATAATACTTGCCCACCTCGAACGGACACGTTGACGTGTTGAGGATGCTGAACGAGGCTTCTCCCGTTTCCTGGCTGCCAATGGTCACCTTGCCTGTCTTGTAGCCGAGTTCCGTCCACGCTTTTGCCTCCTCGTCATAGCCGTAGAAGTTCATCCGCAACGTACCCTCGTATGCCACATTAGCCTTGTTGCTGAGCGTGGCAATCGCCGTGGAGCGGTCATTGTAAACCACCTGAAAATCATTGCCTTCAAATGTTTCTTTGTCAGGACTGCCTGCCACAGAGAGTCCCTCAAGCCGCAAGTCGCTCGCTGCCTCTTGAGGGTCAACGGTCAACTGTGCCAGCACGTTCAGGCTCGCATCGGTGAGGGTCAGCGTATATGTGCGTGAAAGCGTGGGTCGAGCCGTCAACGTGAGTTCCATTTCGCCACCGTCATTAGGCAGCACCGTTTCCGTATCTTTCGACGAAGCCGACGACAAGGCAGACGGTTTGCTGCTGCCCGAAGTGCAGAAGAGGTAAAGCCCCGAATAGTTGAGCGTGCCGTTGTTGCGTACCTTCACCGCCACATTGTTCGTATGATTCTGGTAGAACCCATCCTCCAGAGCAATCGAGGCAGAAAGATTCTGTTTCCTCGGACGGACATTGAATGTCATGCCCTGCCACGTGTTGAAATAGTTCATGCCCGTCTCGTCGTCCACGGTGTACCAGCCGTCGCCCTGTCCGCCCCAACCGAAGTTGAAGTGGAACAGTCCTGTGGCTGACTGATAGCCGTCGAGCACCACAGCATGACCGCCCGTCGCCTCGTCCTTATAGCCCGTGTAGATGATGGGATGTCCCTTTGCCAAATCATCATAAATCTTCTTCTCCCACGTCGCCAGCGGCACCCAACTGCTGCTGCCGTCGCTCTTGTACTCACATTCGCTCAAGAGGTTGAAATAAGTCTTCATCGGGTCAACAAGGTCGCTAATCTGAGCACCCGACGAGTCGTAGTAGTCCATGTGATCCATCGCACCCACGGCAAACACGAGGTCTGCCACGGCTGATTTGAACTCGGCAGGTTCGCTGCCTCCGTATTTGTCAAGCATCAAGTCCCACTTGATGGGAGTACCCTTCTTGATTTGGTCGGTCACCGCCGTATGGTGCCACTCGTCTGCTCCGTATGTAGGCGTGTTGGCCTGGAACACATCGGGATTGTCCTTGCGATAGTAGTAAATCACCTGCGAGGCAGCCGTTGCCACACAGCCCGTCACGGCACGACTGCCCTTGTCGGTGACAGGACAGCGGTCGTTGTAAGGTGAGGTCTGATGCCAGTGTGTCGTCAGCAAGGCAGGAATGCTTTCCAGACCTTTGATTCGACGCGGAGCGTTCTTGCGTTTCGGGCTCTTGCGACTCACATTCAGCCCTGCCTCCTGAGCATCCTCGACGAGCGTCTTGTAACGGTCGAGCCAGCCGAGCAGATGCGGCGGAAGCACCGCCTCGTCGAAGTCGCCACTCTCGGTATAGCCCAAGATGTCGGGCAAGCAGTCGTCGCCGCTCACAATCACAAATCCTTTCCCCTCGCCACGCGAGAACACATAGTAAGGCGAAGTCGCCTGTGTCTGAGCACTCAACTTGCGTGCTTTCGATTCGGTACGAACTGCCTTCGACACCAGCACGGGTTCATCCACACTCAACGTCGCCGCCAACTGCTTGGCTTTGACCGGGTCGATAGGGTCGGCACTCATGGTCAACGATGCAAACATCACCGCCGACAAGGTTAACAGTTTTTTCGTCATAGGGTTATTGTAGGTTTTTGAGTTTTTAATCATCGTCCAGTTTCAGCACCGCCAGGAACGCCTTTTGCGGCACACTCACGTTGCCGATTTGCTTCATGCGTTTCTTGCCTCGCTTCTGTTTCTCCAGCAGTTTGCGTTTACGCGACACGTCGCCGCCGTAGCACTTGGCGAGCACGTCCTTCCGCACCTGCTTCACCGTCTCGCGTGCCACAATCTTGCCGCCTATTGCCGCCTGAATGGCTATGTCGAACTGTTGGCGTGGCAGCAGTTCCTTCAGCCGTTCGCACATGCGGCGACCCAGCGTCACGGCATTGTCCACGTGCGTCAGTGTCGAAAGGGCATCCACCGATTCTCCGTTCAGCAGAATGTCGAGTTTCACCAGTTTGCTCTCGCGGAAACCCGCAGGATGGTAGTCGAACGAGGCGTAGCCACGGCTCACGCTCTTCAGTTTGTCGTAGAAGTCAATCACGATTTCGCCCAGCGGCATCAGGAACTCAATCTCCACACGGTTGCCCGCTATGAAGTCCTGCTTCACCAGTTCGGCACGCTTGCTGAGGCAGAGCGTCATGATGGGGCCGATGTAGTTGGCGGTGGTGATGACCGTCGAGCGGATGTAGGGTTCTTCCACGTGGTCAATCATCGTCGGGTCGGGCATACCGCTCGGGTTGTGTACCTCCTGTGCCTCGCCATGCTTGTCATACACCATGTAACTCACGTTCGGCACGGTCGTAATCACATCCATGTCAAACTCGCGGTCGAGACGTTCCTGCACAATCTCCATGTGCAGCAGCCCGAGGAATCCGCAGCGGAATCCGAAGCCCAGTGCCGCCGAACTTTCATGCTGGAAGGTCAGAGAGGCATCGTTCAGTTGCAACTTCTCCAGCGATGTACGCAGATTCTCGTAGTCCTCAGTCTCAATCGGATAGATACCGGCAAACACCATCGGCTTCACCTCCTGGAAACCCTTGATTGCCTCCGTGGTCGGGTTCACCAGCGAGGTGATGGTGTCGCCCACCTTCACCTCCGTGGCGTTCTTGATGCCCGTCACGATGTAG
>CALAVF010000071.1 GCA_937892315.1 uncultured Prevotellaceae bacterium
GTCCGTGAGCGTTTTCGAGCCACGGGAAGAGGAAGGGGTAGTAGTTGTTGCCAGTGAAGTACATCATGGGAAAGAGGAGGTCTTGCCATCCTTCTTTCAACCAGAGCACGGGGTCTTGATAGACAGCGTTATAGCCGTTCCAGCCTCCGGCACTGTAGCGGTGGGTGTCGCGATACTTGCCGATGGGGGAACTGCTGAGTTTGACCCAGGGCTTGATGGGTTTGACCACGTTGTGAACCCGACGCACGATGCGAGTGATGTTCTCTCGTCGCCAGTCGGCTTTGCCGAGGGAGGCGGAGCGTGGGTAGAGGTTGTCGTCTGAGAAGTTGAAGATGGATTCGGGGTAGCGGATATAGTCGAGGGAGATGCCATCAACGTCGTAGTTCTGTACAATCTCTTGGCAGATGCTGGCAATGTGGTCGGCTGTCTTGGGGTTGCCTGGTATCATGAACATCTCGCCTCCCTTGGCAGTCTTGACCAGTTCGGGATGCCGCTTCACGAGGGATGCGGAGCCATAGCCGCTCTGTCGCTGCGAGGTGCCGATGGGGATGCACACGACCCATGCGTGGAGTTCCATGCCTCGCTTGTGGCACTCTTCGATGCAGAATGCCAAGGGGTCGTAGCCAGGATTCATGCCAGCCTTGCCGGTGAGGGAGAGTTCCCACGGCTCTATCTTGGAGGGGTAGAGGACAGCGGCACGCACACGGGTCTGGAAGATGACGGTGTTGATGTTGGCTCGCTTGTAGTTGTCGAGAATGCTGACGAGTTCGGCTTTCTGTCGCTCTCGGCTCTCGGCATCGGTGGCTTTGGTGCGAGGCCAGTCGAGGCCTCCGATGGTGGTGAGCCAGACGGCACGTATTTCGCGGATGGGATGGGTCTTTTCGTAGAGGAAATCGCCACGTTGATTTTCGGCGTCTTGAGCATGGAGTGTTGCCAGTGGAATGTTCAAAAGTAGCAACAATGCCCAGATATGATGCAGATAATTCATTATAAACGTTAAATTTTTTGCAAAGGTACGGATTTTTCACTACTTTTGTGGTCACTTTGTCATAATAAAAGTAAAAAATGGTTACATTTATCGCTTCTTTGCTGCTCCTTGTTTTGGGTTATGTCCTCTATGGAGCATTCGTAGATAGGGTCTTCGGGGTTGACCCTCAGCGAAAAACTCCTTGCTACACGTCGCAGGACGGTGTGGATTACATGCCGATGCCAACGTGGAAAGTTTTCCTGATTCAGTTTCTCAACATTGCGGGCACGGGTCCCATCTTTGGTGCCATTCAGGGCATCTTGTTTGGTCCTGGTGCGTATCTGTGGATTGTGCTGGGTTGTATATTCGGCGGTGCAGTGCATGACTACCTGTCGGGCATGATCAGCATCAGGAAGAATGGTGCCAGTTTGCCCGAGATAGTGGGCGACGAACTGGGTAAAAGTGCCCGCATCACGATGCGTGCGCTCTCACTGGTGCGGATGATATTGGTGGGCACGGTGTTTGCCACGACTCCTGCCGGTTTGCTGTCGAGCATGATAGGGGGTGAGACGGTATTCGGTCAGACCCTGTTCTGGGTGATTGTTATTTTTGCCTATTACATTTTGGCGACGTTGCTGCCGATTGACAAGTTGATTGGCAAGATTTATCCCGTGTTTGGCTTGGCACTGCTCATCATGGCGGTGGGTGTGGGCTATGGCATCGTGGCTGAAGCAGGTTCGCTGCCAGAAGTCACCGGTGCATTCTCGAATCACCATCCTGCCACGACGATTCCCCTATTCCCGGGCTTGTGCATCACCATTGCATGTGGTGCGGTGAGCGGATTCCATGCGACGCAAAGTCCGATGATGGCTCGCTGCATGAAGAACGAGAAGTTTGGTCGCCCCGTGTTCTATGGTGCGATGATAACGGAGGGTATAGTGGCATTGATTTGGGCTGCCGCTGCCATCAAGTTTGCCGACTCCTTCGATGTGACAAAGTTCGGCATGGACAACGGGGCTACTCCCTACGAGAAGTTGTGGGCGATGATGACGAACGGCGGCGAGACGGGTCCTAACCCTGCCGTGGTGGTGAACACGATTTGTTCCAGTTGGCTCGGCACGGTGGGTGCTGTGCTGGCGGTGCTGGGCGTGGTGGCTGCTCCCGTGACGAGTGGCGACACGGCGTTCCGCAGTGCCCGACTGATTGCGGCTGACTTTATGAAATATAAGCAGGACAAGATATACAAGAGATTGCTGCTGTCGGTGCCAATCTTCTTGATTAGTGCGGTGCTGATGTTTGTCGATTTCAGCATCCTGTGGCGTTATTTCGCTTGGTTCAATCAGACGCTTGCCGCCTTCACGCTGTGGGCGGTGACGGTGTGGCTGAAGAAGCGGAGTGTGGCAGAGCGCAGAAATGGATATGCGTTCCTCATCTCGATGGTGCCAGCGGTGTGGATGACCTTGATTTGCTCTACTTACATTCTCATCGCTCCTGAAGGTTTCCTGTTGAACCATATCGTGGCTTATTCGCTGGGCGGTTTGGTGACGGTGGGTGTTGTGGTCGGCTATTTCCTTTGGGCTAAAAAACTGCAAAAGAAATGAAACGATACGTCTGGCAGCCCGTCGCCTTCTTTGTGGTCGGGCTTGGCTTTTATATTTATAATGGTGTGACCTGGCACACATGGATGACTTATTTGCCCCATATCATCGGGTATGCAGCCATCTGTGGCGCTTTGGCGTGGGCATTGTATAAGAAAGAACAATATAAAAAATGATATGGATATGAAAAAAGTTATCTTTACACTTCTCTTTGCCGCAGTGGGCATCGGCAGTGCGTTTGCACAGTTTGAGAGAGGCAAGTATTATCTGGGAGCAACGACCAACTCGGCAGGGCTTTCCTACAACAAGCACGAAAAAGTGGGCATCAACCTTGGCATCAACGGAGGCTATATGTTTGAAGAGGCATGGATGCTGATTACGGAGGTAGGCTTTGACTATCGCAACAAGGACATGCAGAACCTCTATGCAGGGCTGAAGTGCCGCTACCTCATCGAGCAGAATGGACTCTTCCTGCAGGCAGGCGTCAAGTATGTGCATGGAGCACCCAACTATAACGACCTGATGGTCACTCCCGAACTGGGCTACTGCTTCTTCCTCAACCGCCACCTCACCATCGAGCCATCGCTCTATTGTGACATCTCGACAAACAATTTTGCCGACTACACCAAGGCAGGCCTGAAGATTGGACTTGCATGGTATTTTGAAAACAATAAAAAACCTTCCGATTATGTTAAGCGTCTCAGAACTAAACGATAGGCTTATCGACCTCGCCTTCGCCGAAGACATTGGCGACGGTGACCACACCACCCTTTGCTGCATCCCTGCAGATGCATACGGCGAAAGCAAGTTGCTCATCAAGGAAGAGGGCATCTTCGCCGGTGTGGAAATTGCAAAAGAAGTGTTTGGCGTTGTCCCTGGTGTCTATTTCTGCACAAATACCCCTTACGATTACACTGAGGAGGCGTGAATCAAAATGAAAGTAAACTGGAGCATTCGGTTTAAGAACAAGACATGGCTGACGATGTTTATTAGCCTTATTGTCGGTTTTGTGTTCAATATTCTGAAAATGTTTGATATTGCTCCCGTAGTAACAGAGAGCTTTGTGATGAATGTGGATGGTCAGGTTCTGACTTTCCTTGGTTTGATTGGTGTTCTGGTTGACCCGACGACTGCTGGCATTGGAGACAGCGAGCGCGCCTTGTCATACAACGAGCCGTGGGATGACAATGCAAAGGAGGAATGACCTATGACTCCATATTTGCAAATGGTTGTCACGGTTCTTTGCTCAGTGCTTGCTTCTGCCGGGTTCTGGACCTGGCTTACCTCTAGAAGAGACAGAAAAGATGCCAAAACAACAATGATATTAGGCCT
>CALAVF010000072.1 GCA_937892315.1 uncultured Prevotellaceae bacterium
CCGCAGCCATCTACGGTGCACGTGCCGCCAACGGTGTCATCCTCGTCACCACCAAGCAAGGTAAGGAAGGCAAGATTGAACTCTCTTACGACGGTTATGTAGGTTGGAGCAACGCCTACAAGCGTCCTGCTACGCTGAACGCATCAGAGTACATGGCAATCATGAACGAGAAGAAGTTCAACATGGACGGTAATATTTACGACTGGAGCACTCTCGTTCCACAGGAAATTCTCGACAAGGTGAACGCAGGATGGGAAGGCACCGACTGGTGGGACCTCTACAAGAACAAGAACGCATTCCAGCAGAACCACTCCTTCAACCTGACAGGTGGCTCAGACAGAAGCAAATTCTCGATGGCATTCTCCTACACTGGCAACGAAGGTATCATGGGTAGCCCTGTTGAGTCAAAGTATGACCGCTACACAGGTCGTATCAACTCCGAGCATATCCTGCTGAAGAATGACAGCCACAACATCATCACCATCGGTGAAAACCTGTCGTTCAACTACAACAAGACACACCAGTTGGCAGAAGGCACTTCCTACTGGAACACCGTGAAGCCAACACTTACTACTGTTCCTCTCGTGCCAGCATTTGCTGACAACGGCGACCTCTACGACTATCAGAACTATGGTCGCACAGGCTGGAATACGAACATTTTCGATAACCCATACGTTGGTCTTCTCGGTGGCGACTATGGCTCTGGCTCACGCAGCCGCTCATTCGGTCTGGGTGCTACCGCCTATATCGTGATTGAGCCTATCAAAGACTTGAAGATTCGTTCACAATACAACCAAGGTTGGGGCTCCAGCAACACTCGCAGTTATGGAGAACCTTATTCTCGCAACATGAACAATTCTTCATCTGTTTACAGCGTAAGTGCCAGTGCATACGAAAGCAGTTCTTTCGACTGGGAAAACACCATTTCATACGTGTTGCCTGAGTTCTTGAAAGACAACACCTTCGACGTGATGGTCGGTGCTTCTTATCAAGGCGACAGTTGGAAGTTCAACATGAGTGCCAACAACGAGGTGGGCGAAGCCGACAGACTCTCCATCCTGAAGGGTTACGACTATGCATGGCTTGCCAACATCGGTGCACTTGCAACCAATGCGACGATGAGTTCTTATCCTGGCAGCAATGCCGACGACGCCGACTGGTTCTTGGCTTCTTACTTCGGCCGAATCAACTGGAACTTCAAAGAAACTTACATGGCTACCGCCACACTCCGTTACGATGGTTCTTCTAACTTTGCCCGCGGACACCGCTGGGGTTTCTTCCCATCATTCTCTGCC
>CALAVF010000073.1 GCA_937892315.1 uncultured Prevotellaceae bacterium
GCCTCATACAAATGTGGTCTGATTAAACTATGCATTATTTTCATAATTATTAATTTAAATGCCTTTTCTTCGTCATCTTCGTTGAAATATTGGCCATATATAAATATCCTTTCCATAGTTTTGAATTTAATCATTTTAGTTAGTAAAGCTTCTAAATATTCGACTTTTTTCTTCATAGTAAAGCAATTCAGAAAATATTTAAAATTTTTTCTGTTAAAAGGTCTGAACAATTGTCTAAAAGCATAGTTATATGTTTTATAATTGTAATATTCTTCCAATTTTTTGAAAGGGTATTGTTTGCAGATTGCAACAAAGAATGAAAAAGCTATATTATATTGTTGGAAGATTGCATGATTTATATATGACTCATATAAAATTACAAATATTTTACGTTGTATGATGAATTTAATTATTTCTACTAAATTTACAACAGCTCTAGGCTCAATTGAAATTTCTGATTTTATATTTATATTACTGTTCTTTGCCGTTACTTTATTTAGATTTTGTTCATCCGCATTTTCTATTTCTAAATTTCCTATTTTAAGATTTTCATTATTTTCTTCACTTATATCATCGTTTATATTATTGGTAATTAACTCATTTTGAATATTATTATTATTATCATTATTTACTAGCTTCACTTCTTCTAACTTTGCTTCAGATTTTGTTGGTTTAATATCTTCACTATTTAAATAATTATCAATTTTCACATTATCACATTTATGCTCTTCTTTTTCTTTCTTGATTTTTTCTTTTTCTAATTTATAGCCTTTATCATTGTTATTATTATTAGTATTAGTATTATTATTAGAATTAATATTATCTATATTTTTATTTCTATTGCTTTTATTTCCTGAAATATTATTTGAATTAGAATTTGAATTATCAGTTAAATTATTTAAAATGTTTTGTTTATAATTTTCCATAACATCTTTTGAAAAGAACAAATTAGCTCTTTTCAGAGTAGCATTTATTTTTTGTTTCAATTCTTCTACACCGCTTGTGTTCAAGATTTCAACAGATTTTTTAGAATTACTATTTCCTGCTTTTTCCCTATCAATTATTTTCCTCTTCCAGCGAATGGAACGAACTGCCATCAAAGCAATGGGTACAAATCTGGCATTTCTCCAAGCCAATCGCCTTCACAATCGTTTCCAGTTTTGAGAACTTGAGGCTGTCGAGGTTCAAACGGCGTGCTATCTCATCGACCAATGCCTTGTATTCTGGCGAGTCCGTAGTGGCGTATGCCTTGATTCGCTCGGCAGGCACCTCCACGTTCTGAGCCGTCTGTGCATCTGCCAGCATCGTCGCTGTACGTGAATGCGTCTCAAGATCCTTGATGACACGACGCGTAATCAACTCCAGTTCCGATTTCGATGCCGAGAAGTTCACGAATGGGCACGCATAAATCAGCGGAGGACAAGCGATACGCATGTGTACCTCCTTCGCACCCAGTTCCTTCAACACCTTCGTGTTTTCTCGCAACTGCGTACCTCTCACGATGGAGTCATCACAGAACAAACAACGCTTGCCTTTCAGCATGTCCTTGTTTGGAATGAGTTTCATCTTTGCCACCAGATTGCGAATCTCCTGATTGGAAGGCATGAACGAACGTGGCCACGTCGGCGTGTACTTGCTGATGCCTCGCTGATAAGGGATGCGGCTACCAGCACTATATCCCACAGCCATGCCAATGCCCGAATCGGGGATGCCACCTACAGAATCCACCTCCACATCATCACTCTCGCCCATCACACGACCTGTCGTGAAACGAACCTCTTCCACATTCTTTCCTTCGTATGACGAAGTCGGGAAGCCATAATATATCCAGAGGAAAGAACAAATCTGCATCTTCTGGTTGGGTTTACGCAACTGTTCCATACCCTCAGCCCTGAGACGCACAATCTCTCCTGGTCCCACAAAATAAGTCGTTTCAAAGCCCAAGTTCGGAAATGCCGTGTTCTCGCTCGTCGCCGCCATCGCACCTTCTTTCTGTCCGATGACAATCGGCGTGCGTCCCCAAGCGTCACGAGCAGCAATGATACCATCCTCTGTCAGCAGCAACATCGAGCAGGAACCTTTCACCGTGTTATAGACACTCTCGATGCCATCCACAAAGTCCCGCCCCTTCACAATCAGCAAGCCTATCAACTCCGTCGGATTGATTTTACCCGACGAGAACTCCGACAGGTGCATGTTCTCTTGCAAAAGATGGTCCGCTATTTCCTCCAAATTATTCACCTTTGCCACCGTCACCAGTGCGAATCGTCCCAAGTGGCTGTTGAAGAGCATCGGCTGTGCATCCGTGTCACTGATGATGCCAATACCCGATTCGCCGACAAACTTCGGCAGTTCTGACTCAAAACGAGTACGGAAATATGTATTCTCCAGATTGTGAATCGCACGGTAAAAACCTTTTTCCTTGCTATACGTAGCCATACCTCCACGGCGAGTGCCGAGATGAGACTGATAATCTGTACCATAAAAAAGGTCTGCCGCACACTTTTGCGTCGATACGGTCCCGAAAAAACCTCCCATAAATAATTAGCCAATTTGAATTTTAGAGTGCAAAGGTACGGAAAATAATTAGGAATTAGGAATTAGGAATTAGGAATTGTGCCTTTTTCTACGAAAAAACAATCAAAAAGACAAAAAAATCCCGATTCCTAATTTCTAATTCCCAATTGTTTCCTATATTTGTAGCAGAAAAAAGAAGAGAACCATGAAAAAGAGAGCAGAATATATCCAAAGCATAGAGATTAAGGCTCTGTGGAAAGGTGGCAGACACATCGTCTGGAACCTCCAGCCCGACGTGAACATCCTGAGTGGCATCAACGGTGTGGGCAAAAGCACCATCATCAACCACTCGGCACGCACCCTCAGCATGATTGACAAGGACGAAATCCGACTGGACGAAGCACCTCAAGGGGTCAGCATCAAATTGGTGCCCGAAGATGCCACCTACATCAAGTTCGATGTCATCCGTTCCTTCGACCGTCCCCTGCTCCACAGCGACCTGCTGGAAAAACTGTCCGACTCACGGGTGAAGACGGAACTTGACTGGCAGATTTACCGTTTGCAGAAACGGTATCTTGACTATCAAGTGAATATCGGCAACCGCATCATCGAACTGCTCACCAGCGGCGACCAGCAGGGTGCCGCCGAGGTGAGTGCCCCCAAGAAGCAGTTCCAAGACATGATAGACAAACTCTTTGCCGACACCCACAAGAAGATTGACCGCAAGAGCAACGAAATCCAGTTCATCCAGGGGGGGCAGGAGGTCATCACTCCTTATCAACTCTCCAGCGGCGAGAAGCAGATGCTCGCCATCCTCATGACCGTGCTGGTGGAGAACCGCGAGCCTTACGCCCTGCTCATGGACGAACCTGAAATCTCCCTCCACATCGACTGGCAGCAGCGACTCATCGACCTCATCCGTCAACTCAATCCCCACGCACAAATCATCCTCTCCACCCACTCTCCCGCCCTCATCATGGACGGCTGGATGAGCAACGTGACAGAAGTGGAAGAAATCAGTAATTAAGATAAAATTTATAATGTATAACAGCCATGCGGCGTGCAAGGCAGTAGCCTCTTATACATTATAAATTATACATTATAAATTATGAAGCGTCTCACTTCCAATCTCTCCTCCGCCTACATCGAGGCAGCCAACCGCCTTCGTCCCAAAACGAAAAAGCGGAAGATTGTGGCATACGTCGAATCGTATGACGACATCTTCTTCTGGCGTAGCGTGCTGAGCGAGTTCGAAGACGACAACACCGCCTTCGAAGTGATGCTGCCCAGCCGCACCAACCTCAACCGTGGCAAGAAGACCGCCATGATGAACAAACTCGGAGAGTCCTTGGGAGCCTGCATGATTGCCTGTGTCGATGCCGACCTCGACTATCTGCTCCAACGCCAGACACCCAGTTCCATACGGATGCTTGAGAACCCCTACGTCGTACACACCTACGCCTATTCCATCGAGAGTTACCAGTGCTATGCCCCTTCCCTCCACAACGTCTGCGTGATGGCGACCCTCAACGACCGCAACCTCTTCAACTTCGAAGAGTACCTGCGTCAATATTCCGAAATCGTTTACGAACTCTTCGTGTGGCTCGTATGGCTCCACCGTCGCGGCCGCTACAACGACTTCCCCCTCACGTCCTTCAACAACATCACCTCCGTCGAACAACTGAACGTCTTCAAACCCGAGGAGGCACTGGAGAAGGTACGCAAGAGCGTGAACCGCAAACTGGCGTGGCTCCAGCAGCACGTCAAGGAAGCCAAGGGCAAACTCACCCCTCTGAAACAAGAATTAGCCACCCTCGGCGTCAGAAAGGACAACACCTACCTCTTCATCCAGGGGCACCACCTCATGGAGAACGTGGTAGATGCCGCCCTCACCCCCGTCTGCACCATCCTTCGCCGCCAACGCGAGAAAGACATCAAACTCCTCGCCCAAGGCAACTCCCAGCAGATGAACAACGAACTCTCCTGCTACTCCCACAGCCAGTTCCAACCCGTCCAGATGCTTCGCCGCAACACCCAATACAAAGAGTGCGAAACATACCAGATGCTCCGCACTCATATCGCCAATCTGCTGAAATCCACGTCGCCGAATACCTCCAACTAAATTACGGATTGTCCTGCCCCAACATCTTCAGATATCCTTCCTCAAACACCCACGGATAGATGAACCGCGACTCTTTATGGGCGAATGCCACAACGAGGAATCGCCCATCGACCGACTTCACCACCCCATCGCCAAACGTCTTGTGGGTCACGGCATCGCCCACTTTGACTTTTTCCCATTTCGGCTGTGGCTTCTTTTCGGGTTGCACTTGCTGCTTCCTTTCCACTTTAGCCGGCACCTTTTCCTCTTTCACAGATACAAGCACCTTCTCTTCGGGGAACAACACGCTTCTGTCAATCGCCGTGTCCCATCCACCAATCACCGTTCCCTTGCGTGTGTCGATGCCTGTATATTCGAGACTGCTGTCTTCGTAACGCTTGAACTTATACACCGCATCATTCATCAGTTCGCTGTTGAACACATTGAGACTCACCAACAACTCGAAGTCATTGATGCTCAACCCTGTCACCTTGCGGAACAAGTCGGGTTCTAAGTTGACAATCACATCCTTCAGCGAATATTCCCTAAAGTCCGTCAGATACATAAACACGGGGATGCGTGTGGCAAACTTGATGAGTTTCTGCTGAATCTCCTTGCGTTTGCTCTTATACTCCTTCTCCGCCTCCGTCAGTTCCTTCTTCTGTTTCGGAGTCAGGTTCTCCCCCTGCTCACGTTTTGTCTTCTTCACCTGTTCGCTCTTGTTGATGATGGTCTCAATGTCCTGATTGAGCGAACGGAAACCCTCAATGTTCATCAACGCCTTCATCGCCTCGGGCGAGTTCATCAAGCGGCTCAAGGTGGCGTTGTCCACGTTGACCAGCACCGCACTCTCCCATCGCCTTGCCAGCAATGTTGCCGTCGTGCCGCTCATTGCCATATCGAGAATGCCTGCCGCATCTATCTCCTTCATCGAACTGCCGTCGTAAGCCAGCACAGGCAGGAAACGGATAAACTCCTCCACTTTCTTCTCGGGATTCGACTCATGCAGGTTCAGTTGGCAACTATATTCCTCCACCTGCCGCAACGCACGGTTGGGGGCGAAGTCAAACACATAGCAATGAGGCTTCAGAATCACCTCCTTGCCCCATTCGTCGCGAGTCGTCCACGGCGACTGCACACGAAACGCCGCCTGAAAGTAGGTCTCTGGCGAACGGGCATTGCGAAGCATCAGGATGCCCGTCCAAGGCCGCACCGTCACACCCGTGGAGAGTTTGCCACACGAGAGCGTGATGGTCTTGCTCTGTCGCGGGTCACCTTCCGCATTCATGGCTTTATACACTGGCAGTACCGCCTCCGCACCCATACCTGCCTCATTGCCAGCAGCCACCACAATCTGATAGTCGTGATAGAAACGGTTGATGGGTCTGTTCATCAGCCGTTCCATCGCCTTACAAGCCGCCACCGACGGCAGGAACCAGTAGGTGTGTTGCAGATAACCATGCAGACGCACGTCGCTGAACGGCATGGGTGGTCGCTCCGTCCCCTGCTTCAGTTCCGTGATAATGTTCTCCTTATAAGCCCCTCGAATCAGGTCAAGCCACTTCTGCACGTGCTCCTCATGCACAAAACCACGCTCGTCGGCACGGAAAAACTCGTTCAGATCGAACTCGTCAAACTCGCCTTGGTCAGCCACTTCCTTGATGCTGTCGGGCAGTTGATAAGTCATCATCACCATCTTGGGCAAAGCCTGATAGGGGTTGTTCTCGCCCTGCCAAGCCTCCTTTGCACTTTGTTCGTCCGAATACGTCCAATTGTAGATTTGTTCTTCGATAAACTCGCCTGTGCTGATGGCACGGAACGGAGTGCCCGACAAGTAGAGGTAGGCATGGGTAGTGAGCGGCATCAGCCCCTCGTCATACAGTTCGCGGCTGTCCATTTCCTTGCGGCTTTCGGCATCTTCCGCCATCATTTCGCCCACCTCCACCGCACGAGCCAACTGCTCCACATCCTGCTTGCTGTAGAAGTCTTTGGCATGTTTGCCCCAAGCCCCGTAGTGGTACTCGTCCAGCACAATGCAATCCCACTCCACCTCCTGAATCCACTCGTTTGTCGCCTTGATGCCACCTGCCGCATTCCGTCCCAGCACATCTTGAAAGGAGGCGAAGCAAACAAAAGGTCGGCGTTCATTCACCCGATTGAATTGTGCACCATGAAATGGTTCTTGGGTGCTTCGCCCCAAGTTCTCTTGTTTCTCACAGAACTGCCATCCCTCAAAGTCACGATGCGTGAGCAAATCCTCCTTCCACGCCGTCTTTACCGCAGGCTTGAACGTCAGCACCAGCAGCCGCTTCCACCCCATGCGGAGTGCCAACTGATAGGTGGTGAACGTCTTGCCAAAACGCATCTTGGCGTTCCACAGGAAGTGAGGCACCAACTGAGGCGATCCAGCCTTTCCCGTCCGACCTTCCGCCAACTCCTCTTGATAGAAGGACTCGAAATAGGCGGCAGTCTTTTCCACCGCCCGTTTCTGCTCGGGTCGCATGGCGAACGTCTCTGTACGTTCAACCATCGTCTCCCGTCCAGCCTTCACCGTCGCGATGGCTCGTTCCACATCTCGGGTTGTACAGCGAAACCACTCGCCTTCAGGGTTGTAGTAACCAGCCTCACGCAGCACCCGATGCACCGCATGGTCGTCAAACGAAGTGCCATCCGCCTTCATGGCAGAGCGCACCAGTTGAATCCTGTACTTCAAATGGGCAGTCTTGCATTGCTCCGCCACACGTTCCT
This sequence comes from uncultured Prevotellaceae bacterium, assembly GCA_937892315.1. The sequence continues at coordinate 7,367 of CALAVF010000073.1, forward strand.
CAGCGGTTCTCACCGTGTAGCCCACCTTCAGCATCCCGCGATGCGAAGGCACCTCAGGCAGTTCGTAAG
>CALAVF010000074.1 GCA_937892315.1 uncultured Prevotellaceae bacterium
CAGGCCGTTGCTTCGCATCATTTTCTTACCATGTTATTTTTTAATTGTTACTAAACTTAACCGTGGGAATTAATAGAACCCACCACAAGTTGCAGAGCCGGTTTTTGTATGTGAAATTTGACAAAAAGCAGTGATTTTTGCTTTTTCTTAGGAAAAAGTTTGGAGGAGAATTTTTTTTTTCCTAACTTTGCAGGCAACTTTTACAGTGTGATAACTATCTACTTTTTTTATTAACTAATACATTAATTTTTTATGAGAAAGAATCTACTGAAATCTATGGTTGCCCTGGCCGCTATGGTCGGTTTGGGCACGATGAACACGTATGCCGACGAGGCAGGCGTTTCTCTCGACTTCGAGGACGAAGATGTGTCGATGTTTAGCATTTATGACGCTAACCGTATTTCTGTCACTGCCGTTGATAATGAAGCCAATGGGTCGAAGGTGGCTAACTTCACTTGCGGTAATGCGAATGCCATTGCTTTAGCAACATACGACATTACAGACATCACTTCACAGGCCGCCTCCGTCAAGTTCTCTTTCGACTTTAATATGGGCGAAGTTGCAGGCCAGCACAGAATTACCATCGGTGACGCAAAGGTGCATACTGGTGCTGACGGTGGCTTTGTAGGAAAAAATTCTTGGGGGTATGGTTCGAAAGGTGCCATTTTCTATTTTGGTACAGAACGTGGCAAATTAAATGGTTCTGCCAATGAAAACTATTTCAAGATTCTTGAAACGGCTTCTGCTGGTAGCCTTGATGAACTGACGTATAAGGCAAGCGACGTATTGGGCGTTTGGCTGCATGCTGAAATTGAGGTTGATGTTGAGAACAAATCGGTGTCTTACACCATATCAAACGCCGCCGGCGAGATGTTCTCTGACAGCGACCTTCCCTGGGCCAGTGATGCTGCTACGGGCTGCACGCAGTTCGATGTCTACTTTGGCAATACGGGTACTACGTTAATCGACAATCTGGTGATTACCTACGTGAAGAGTTCTGCTATATTTGCAGACTATAAGGTTCGCTATGTGGATGCCGAAGGTAACGACATAAAAGCAGCTGATGTACGCAATGCCAAGGCTGGTTCTTCTATTGAACTGCTGGCCGCAGACCAGAATTCTGTCTATAACGAAGACGGCACCAAGAAGTACATCTACGTGAGCGACAACAGTGCAGAGGTGACCATCGCTGAAGACGGCACGACGGAGGTGCTGGTGACGTTCCGCGAGGCAGAAGTCTATTATGCTATCCTCAACTGTCTGATTGAAGGAACAACGACCCCTCTCGCTCAGCTCCGTGACGATGACACACAGTGGTTCTTCGAGGGAGACACCTATAAGCTTTATCCTGCCCGTGCCTACAAGAACGCAGACGACGGTTTCTATTATACGGCAGATGCCACCTCATGGAATGGTATTACGTTCACGTTCCCCGGAAGTCTTTCCTCCAGAACGATGGATGGAAAGACCTTTTACATCGGAACGCAATATTACACGAAGGACGAGAGCCTCGTCTATTACTCTGACATAGAGCGTCTGGCACTTCCTTTAGAAGACGACGGCCTTGGCCAGCTCGAAGGCACAGTGAACAGCTGGTACAGCTTCTCGGGCAAATATTTCGATCGCTTCTCTGGCGCCCGCGGTATCCGTTTGGATGCTGACTCATACGTCTGGACAGAGCCTATTGCCGAGACCGATGGCATTTACGACATCGTCATCTACGGCCGTAATGACAGTGGCAGCGCTTCTCAGAGTGTAGTGCTCGGCTATCGTGATGGTGAAGGCAATGTGACGGATCTTGACATCACAGTGCCTGAGTTGCAATCTGCTGTCACTGGCAGTATCACTCTTCAGGCTGTGGAAATCCCCGCCAACTGCTCACTGGTCATCAAGAATGGTGGCAATGCCAGCCTTTATTCTCTCGACGACGTGAGGATCACGGCTACAGAGTTTGTAACCGTGTCGGTGGGTGAGGCTGGTGTTGCAACCCTCGTGAGCGACAAGGCTCTTGACTTCACGGATGCAGAGATTACGGCTTACACGGCCGTTGCCGATATGGAGAACAGCGTCGTGAATCTGACCGCCATTGAGAAGGTGCCCGCCAACACCCCGGTGGTGATTATGGGTGCTGCCAATGCTTCGGCTAAGCTGATGGTTCCCTCCTCAACCTCTGCTGTAGGCACAAACAACCTGAAGGCTGGTGAAGACGCATCTGTTGAGACTGACGGCGAGGGTGTGACGAACTACATCCTGAACGCAGGCAGCCAGGGCGTAGGCTTCTACAAGGCTAACGGTAAGAACGTTGCTCCCAACCATGCTTACCTCCAGGTGGCTGTTCCCGCTGAAGAGGCTTCAGCCCGTCTGCGCATCGTCATCGACGGTGAGGCCACAGGCATCAAGACCATCGAGAATGTACAGCAGGTCATCGAAGGCTACTTCAGCCTCAGCGGACAGCGCGTGTCTAAGCCTACCAAGGGTCTGTACATTGTTAACGGCAAGAAAGTGCTGGTGAAGTAAGCATTTCGGACATACATGAACAAGGGTGCACCGCTCGCAACCGTTGGGGTTGCAGGCGGTGCATCTTTTGTTTCAGATGGGTGTGCCTGTGGCTTCGTGGTCGGGGCTTCTTTTTGGTCAATTTGTACACACCGATTTTGGGGTTTCGTAGTTGGTCATTTTGTACGATTGGGGATTTCCTGTTGGGAGGAAGGGCTTTAGAAGTTGTAGGCGAGCCCCAAGGTGAAATATTCGATAAACTGGAAATAGCCCAGGGTGTGGTCGTAATAGTCGCGGCTGCGGTTGTCGTCAAATCGCCAGAGGGTATAAACCTCGCTGGTGATGTACTTGTTGAACTGGAAAGAAAGAACATTCTCCATTTCGGATTCGGCATATTCGTAGGAGGTGAAGAAATAGCAGCGGCTTCGCCACGTGAGGTCTTTCACAATCTTGATTTGCGACTTAAATTCGATTTTAGAACCGAAGTCCTGCTGGAAGTTCTTGTCCCTCATGTTGTAAGAGCCGTGTATGGTCTCGTCGGGAGCACTGATGTATCGCATTTTGTAAGACAGCGGAAGCAAGGCGAGAGAGAAGGAATTGCCGTTTTTGAAGGTCGGCTTCCAGTCCATACCGATAGACACATAGACATCGAGCGGCGAGATGAACTTGGAGTAAGCACGGCGGTCGTTGCTCTTGTAGCCAGGCAGGAATTGAGAGTTGGCTTCTGCCGACACGGTATAATACCAATTCTTGGCTGCCTTGATGCCCAACTTGGAGGCAAGAAGAATCTTGTCGTTGTTAGTCAGATAACGGTGGCAGGAGTCGGAAGTGGCAGTGACGAAACCCAAGCGGAGGTCGAGTTTGTTATCCCACGTCACCTTCTTCTGGTCGTTGTAGTTGGCTTCCAGCACCAGGTTGGAGAGCAGCGTCACGTTGTTGTTACCTCCCTTGTACCAGTTCTCCGAGAAGTAGTTCTGAGTGAACTGCAAAGAAAACTTTCCGCTGGTTGCCCAAAAGTTGGGCTTCTCAATCTGAATCTCCACCTCCACATCGTCCACCACGTCAGCCACGTCCTTGATTTCATCCACCTTATCATAGATGGTCTGCAAGTCTTCTGCCTTCGCCCCCACAGCCGAGGCGGGAGAGACGATGTCCTCCGAGGCTATCTGCGAGTCATAATAATGGAAGATGTCAGGACGGGCAGCGTATGTGTCTGCCAACACATTGTCGATGCTGGCATTCAGTTGCTGGCGATAATCCATGCCTGCGGTGGTTGCCTGCTCGTTCTGCTGCCCAGGCAGGTTGTAGTTCAGCAGAAATTTGTCGGACATCGCCGAACCGTAGTACACCCCAGGCCCTACCATCCTATAAAGGTATGGCGACATGACGTTCTCGTTCTCCCCTGCCACATCGGTCGCCTTGCGGGCAGCCTGCGACAGTTCCTTCTTATATCGAGAGACGATGGATGATGCCGTCTTGGAGTACGCAGCAGCGGTTTTCGCATTCTGGGCACCGACAGGGAGCAAGGTGAGAAAAAGCATCCCTGCCAACAAGAAATAGGAGTTTTTATTCATAACTTCATACAATATTTTTTGCAAATTTAGGTCTTTTTATCCATTATTCAGCATAACAGAGATAATTTCAGAGGTAAAAATTTCCTATATTCGATAAAAAGCACTAAATTTGCACTCCGAATGAGTGTACATGACACACAGTCATGCTCCAAACGATACAAATAACCAGATTATAAACAACTAAATTTTCAACAACTATGCCAAACGGTAAGAAGAAGAAAAGACACAAGATCTCTACTCACAAGCGTAAGAAGAGACTGAGAAAGAATCGTCATAAGAGCAAGTAGAGTTGAGAAACTCGTTGTTTTTTTAAGACGGCAGAACAGAGAGCAGACCCTATAGATGAACCATCCCTGCCAAGGGGGTCACTATGCGGTTTGCTCTTTTTCTGTATCAGTAAAAACCAACCAAACCACACAAAGGCAAGCAAAAATGACCAGCGAACTTATCATCGATGCTCAGCCGAAGGAAGTGACCATCGCCCTGCTCGAAGACCAGAAATTGGTCGAGTTTCAACGGGAAGGTCAAGACAGCAAATATTCCGTAGGCAACATCTACGCCGGAAAAGTCAAAAAAATCATGCCGGCACTGAATGCATGTTGCGTCGATGTAGGTCATGAACGCGAAGCATTTCTGCACTACCAAGATTTAGGCACACATTTTCTCTCTCTGGAGAAATATGTGAAGCAGGTGACAAGCGACCGCAGGAAACTTGCACCGATGGCGAAGGCTGTCAACCAAACAAAGTTGGAGAAATCAGGAAGCATTCAGGATGTGCTCGAACTGGGACAGGAGGTGATGGTACAAATCACCAAAGAACCCATCAACACGAAAGGTCCTCGACTGACAGGCGAAATCTCCTTCGCAGGAAGATTTCTGGTTCTGATACCTTTTGACGAAAAGGTCAACGTCAGTTCAAAAATCAAATCGAAAGAAGAACGTGCACGCCTGAAGCAACTCATCCAGAGCATCAAGCCCCGAAACTTCGGAGTAATCGTTAGAACCGTGGCCGAGGGAAAGAGAGCCGCCGAACTCAACAACGAACTCGGTTTGCTCGTCGAGTCATGGAACGATTGCATTGGGAAGATTCAAAAAGCAACAAGTCTGCCAGTACTTGCACACGAAGAAACTGGCCGAACCGTCTCCATGCTGCGTGACCTTTTCAACCCATCCTACGAGAGCATTCATGTGAACAGCGAGAATGTGTACAAAGAGGTGAAAAAATATGTCAGCCTGATAGCCCCCGAGTGTGAGTCCATCGTGAAACTCTACAAGGGTAATGTACCTATCTTCGACAACTTCGGAGTGACGAAGCAAATCAAGTCGGGACTGGGACGAACGGTCAGTTACAAGCACGGTGCCTACCTCATCATCGAGCACACCGAGGCTCTTCACGTGGTGGATGTCAACTCTGGCAATCGCAACCGAGGAGTCGATAATCAGGAAGACAACGCCTTCGCTGTCAACCTCGGTGCAGCAGAGGAATTGGCACGCCAACTGCGTCTGCGAGACATGGGCGGCATCATCGTGGTCGATTTCATCGACATGGACAAGGCGGAACACCGCCAGAAACTCTACGAACACATGACAGAGTTGATGAAAAACGACCGTGCTAAACACAACATCCTGCCTCTGAGCAAGTTCGGCCTGATGCAAATCACTCGCCAGCGAGTACGTCCCGCCATGGATATGCACGTGGATGAGGTCTGCCCGACCTGCCTCGGAAAAGGGACGATTAAGTCATCCATCCTGTTCACCGACACACTCGAAAACAAAATCGACTACATTGTCAACAATCTTGGTCAGAAGAAGTTTAAACTCTATGTCAATCCATACGTGGAAGCCTTCATCATGAAGGGTCTCGTCAGCCTCTATCTCAGATGGCAGATGAAGTATGGATTCGGATTCAGAATCATTCCAAGCCAGGAGTTGGGTTTCCTGCAATACAAATTTATCGACCCCAAAGGCAATGAAATCATCATGCTGGAGGAAATTGAAACCCGCTAACCTGCTTTTCAAACGAGCAAACTTCGTAGTTTTTTGACTTACAACCAACAAGAAGGGAGGGATTCACCGTGTGTGGATCCCTCCCTTCTTATTTCTCTCAAAAATTTATTATTGCCCAAAAACTAACGTGACGATGTCATGACAGGCAATGTCAGCACAAAGCGAGCACCGCTCGTATAGGTCGTGTCGAGCACAATGTCACCGCCAAGACGACGAGCGATAGAACGAGCCACGGTCAGACCGATTCCTGTGCCGTCATAATATTCGTCAAGTTGCACGAAACGGTCGAAGATGTGCTCTGCCTCCTCAGGCGGAATGCCGATGCCTGTGTCTTCCACCACAAAGTGTATGGTTTCATTTTTCATGTACACTTTCAGCCACACCGTCTGCAACGGAGCATCTGCCGGCGTCTGTCCTGCAGCCACGTATGACTCTGCCGGACGAGTGAACTTCTGAGCGTTGTCAAGCAGCAGGCAAAGGGCACGAACGGCATATCGCTGATTCGTTCTCAGCATCACATTTCCGGCACCCGCCTCTTCCTGCAATTCAAAACGAAGATGTTCGGCACGTTTGATGTTAGAGTCAGCCACCGCAATCTCCGCAATCTGCGTCGCCGACACCTTGTCGTTGCTATCGATGAACATCTGGCTGCTTGCATCAGCCAAATCCAGCATCTTATCCACCAAATTCGTGATGCGGTCCACATTGTCCGTGATATGCTGTCCAATCTCTTCCCTCTCAGCATCTTCCATCGACACGCCCGGCATGGTAATGATTTGCGTGAAGCCAGACAAAATGTTGAGCGGAGTACGTATCTCGTGCGAAATCTGCTGAATGAAATCGGTCTTCATGCGAGAAGATTCCTCTGCACGGGCATTCGCCACCACCAGTTCCTCATTCTTTCGTTCCAATTGCGCGTTGCTCCGTGCCAACTGAACATTCTTCAGTTTTAGGCGTTTGGCAGAACGGCGATACTGAATGAAAAGCAACAACAACGCCAGAGCCACCAAGGTGATGATGATGATGATGAAGCGGCTGGTTTGCATGTGTTTCTGCATTTCCAGTTCGTCCACCTTGAAGAGCGTGTTCAACTCGTTCAACTGCGTGCGTGAACTGGACGTGTTGAGCGAATCGCTCAGTTCCAAGGTGCGTTTGTATGCCTCTGCTGCCTCCTGAAACCGTCCCGATGCCATGAAGATTTGAGCACGCTGACGATGCACCGGAATCAACGTTGGCTTATCATCAATCTCGTCACACATCCGCACTCGCTCGGTGTTCAACTCGATGGCCTTGTCATACTGACCCGTCAACAAATAATACTGAGCCTTATAGTAAAGCACATACAGCCATTCAAACGCCTCCTTGCTGGTAAGCCGTTCCGCCTCGTCAATCATCTGCCGAGCCTCATTCAGTTTGCCCTGACCCAGCAGCGACTGAGTGCGTGCGATGTAATAGTTGCCCATCACCGCCGTCTGGTCACGTTCCCCTTCCTTCTTTCGCTTGCTCTCGATGTACTTCCACCAGTTCTCCGTCTCTTTGTCCAGCCGCTTATAGTCCTTCTTGGCTTCGAGAGCATCGCAGAAGTAAGGGTAGAAATCCAAGACAAACGCTTCCTTTTCAGACAAATCGTCCATCAGCGGAAGACACTTCTCGTAGGCAGCCACCGACTCGTCATAGTGTCCCATGCTGAAGTAGATGTTTCCCATATTGAAGTAGGCAACCGCCTGTCCGTAAACATTCTTTTCCTTCACCGCCACATCGTGCATCGTCTCCACCTCACGCAAAGCCGTGTTGTACTTCCCCGTGATGTGATACGTACACACCAACAGATGCCACGCTTCGAAATATTTTCTGGGGAGTTTGTTTGCCTTGCAAAAATCCATGGCTATCGGCACTTCGACATGAACCGAGTCGTAAAGAGCGGCATTGAAAAAGTCCGTGATTTTGTTCTGCCGTGCCAAAGCCTCGCCCTCCACATCTTTCCGCTCATGGGCATCCTTCAGCCAGTCGTTCAGAACCTGCATTTGCAGATTGAAATCGCCCAGCGAAAGACTCTTGTTGTAGAGAGCCCCCCACGCCAACTTGCGGGCTTCGCCCTTCTGTTGAGGGATGACATTCCTGAGCGAGTCCATCGCCTTCAAGACACGGTCGCTGTCACTTTCCTCTGCCATGCTTGCAGAAGAAAAAATCAGCAGAAAAAAGACACTTAACAGATAACGAAAAAAGGTTTTAAGGCTGTACATGTAGTCTGTTTTTTTACGTATTCCGTGGCTAAGTTACAACTTTTTTTTGCAAAGACCTTCATTTTTCCCCACTTTTTTCATTTTCCCCTATCATTTCCCTTCCTCTCAGCCCCTGCCTTATCCCTAAATGAACTGATGTGGACAAAAACGATGTGCCCGACACATATTTAAATAATGTATCGGGCACACACGTTCTGCGATGTCTATAAAGTGAAAAAATTAGCCTCTTCGGACCTGCTCGAGCAATGCCTTCTGTGCATCAGTCAGATGAGTCGGGATGGACACGTCAAACACGATGATGAGGTCTTTAGGCGTACCGTCACTCTTGGTGCCGCCCTTCCCTTTCAGACGCACCTTCTTGCCAGGTTGCGTGCCTGGAGCCACCTTCAACTTGAATTTGCCGAAACTGGTGCTGAGAATCAGTTCACCACCCAGCATGGCTGTCCATGCGTCAATGGTGGTGTGTGCTTCCACCTCCGACGGCTCCGTGCTGCGACGCGTGGTGCGTGTGCGACGACTGCCACCCATGCCCATACCGCCAAAGATTTGCTGGAAGAAATCGCTCATGCCGCCTTCGCCGCCCATGTTGAAACTGAAGCCTTCAAACGGGTTGCCGCTGCCGCCTCCCGTGCCGAAGCCGCCAAACTGTTCC
>CALAVF010000075.1 GCA_937892315.1 uncultured Prevotellaceae bacterium
TTTTCAATGAGCATAAATACTCAGAACATTTAGTTGATGCATGTTTGCCTTTTTCTATAGACAACATGGAAAGAATCGTGGAAAAATCACAAGAGATTATGAATGATGACGAAATTGAAAAAACGCTTTTAAAATCACAATCTTCTACAAATAATGTGAATGATAGAATAAAAAGAATTAAAGAATTAATAGGTTAATACTATGATTGTAGATGATAAATTGAAATTACAGGTTAAGGCTAAAGTTGTATTTATTTATCTGGAATTGTTTAATGAGTTGGAAAAGCGTGTGAAGCAGATTTTTCGTTCTTTGATTAAGAAAAAGGAACCTTGTGATATTAATAAACTTCATTTTTATTATTTCCTTTATCAATTTTAGTTTTCCAAAAAATCGGCTTTCTTAAACTAATATTTCCATTTATTTTATTCTTAATTTGTTTCTTGTAACCTCTCCCCCCCTCAACAGGGAGGGCAGGGGAGGGTCTATGGATTGAACCTGTCTTTGCAATAGAACTCGATGATGTTCATCGCCATCTTCCGCAGTTCAACGGCTTCCGACATGGGGTTCAGTTTGATGGCCTCAGCGTATGAGTCGAGGCACACCTTCCAATCCATCTTGGCGTATGCCTCTTTGCCTTTCTCAATCCATGCTTTCTCGTTCATCCTTCTGCTTTCTTTGCATCGTTCTCCCGAATCTCCACACGGCGAATCTTGCCAGAGTGGGTCTTGGGCAGTTCATCGACGAACTCCACCACACGGGGGTATTTGTAGGGAGCGGTGGTCTTCTTCACGTGGTCTTGCAACTCCTTCACCAGTTCCTCTCCTGCCTTGTCTTTCCACTCTTTGCCCAGCACGATGGTGGCTTTCACCACCATGCCGCGGATGTCGTCGGGCACACCTGTGATGGCACATTCCACCACGGCGGGGTGGGTCATCAGGGCACTTTCCACCTCGAAGGGACCGATGCGATAGCCCGACGATTTAATCACGTCGTCGGCACGTCCCACAAACCAGAAGTAGCCATCCTTGTCCCTGTAGGCGAGGTCGCCCGTGAAGTAGTAGTTGTCGTGCCAAGCCTTGTTGGTTGCCTCGGGGTTGCGGTAGTACTCGCAGCACAATCCGATTGGTTTCTTCTTGTCCACGCGGATAGCAATCTGTCCTTCTTCCCCTACGCCTGCTTCTGTCAGGTCGGCTTTCAGCAGATGGATGTCATACTGAGGCATCGGCTTGCCCATTGAGCCGGGCTTGGTCTTCATCCACGGTGTCGTCGCAATCAGACAGGTGCCTTCGCTCTGTCCGAAACCTTCCTTGATTTCCAAGCCTGTGATTTCGAGAAATTTATCATAAACAGCCGAGTTCAACGCCTCACCTGCCGTCGTCACGTGTTCTAACGAACTGAGGTCGAAACGGCTCAGGTCTTCACGAATCATGAAGCGGTAGATGGTTGGAGGGGCACAGAAACTGGTGATGCGGTACTGTCCCACCTTCTCCAGAATGTCGGCGGCATTGAACTTCTCGTGGTCGTAAACAAACAGGGTTGCTCCGGCAATCCATTGCCCGTAGAGTTTGCCCCATGTGGCTTTTGCCCATCCCGTGTCTGCCACGGTGAGGTGGAGGCTGCCCATGTGGAGGTCGTGCCAGTAGGCTGCCGTGCCGATGTGTCCGAGTGGATAGGTGTGGTCGTGAACCGCCATCTTGGGTTGTCCGTTGGTGCCAGAGGTGAAGTACATGAGCATATAGTCGGATGATTTGGTCACACGCTCTCCCTGATACTCGGGGGCGTTCTTCACACCTGCCTTGAAGTCTTCCCATCCTTCTGGCACAATGGGACCGATGCTGATGCGGTGTTTCAGGGCGGGCCACTCCTCGTGTGCCTCGTTCACATGGCTGATAATCGGCTCGTCGCCACAGGTGACAATCGCCTTGATGTTGGCGGCTTTCACTCGATAGACGATGTCTTTTTTCGTCAGCAGGAAAGAGGCAGGAATGGCAACGGCACCAATCTTGTGCAATGCCAGCATGGTGAGCCAGAACTGATAGCGACGCTTCATGATGAGCATCACGAAGTCGCCCTTGCCAATGCCCAGAGAGAGCAGGTAACTCGCCACCTTGTTCGACTCGCGGCGGATGTCGGCAAAGGTGAAACGTCGCTCGATGCCCTTGTCGTTGCACCACAGCAATGCCAGGCGGTCGGGTGTTTCTTCTGCCCACACGTCCATCACGTCGTAGGCAAAGTTGAAGTTGTCGGGAATGACAAACTCAAAGTTCTGTTCAAAGTCTTCCTGAGAAGTGAAGTCGGACTTTTTCAGGAAGCGGTCAAGCATGATATTGCTCATATAGTGTCTCTTGCTTTTACATCTTTCGGACACGCTATCGGTCGTGCCGGTAGGGGTGCTCTGGTCGTTCAAAAAAATGCACACTCTGTCAATGGAGTATCGTTTTCGGGTTCAAAATTACCAACAAAATGCGGCTTGAACAAATAAAAAAGCCGTAAAAATGAGCATTTTACACACACTTTTGTCGAGTGTGTAAAAATGGGGCAAAAAAAATGCACACCCTTAAAAAGCGTGTGCAAAAGATAAACGGTATCCAATCCCTTTGGGAACAATCTATTTCTGTCATAGAACACCCCCCATTTTGTCTATTCTCCGAGGATGCGTTTGCGGAGTTTGAGTTGCTGCTTGGTGGGCTTCTCCGTCTTGGCGAGTTGCCATGTGCCGTGGTCGATGGTCAGACCTGCGGGGGAGAGGAAACGGTCGTAGTCAATCTCGTCGGTGGTATCGACAAGGCGGCGGAGGTTGGCAATGGTTTCGGCGGCGAGGTCGGCATTGACGGGGTTGCCTTTCTTGTCGGTGAGGGTTGCCACTTCGAGGACTGACTGCCAGAACTCTTCCTCGGTGAATCCCCTGCCCAGTTCTTGGTCGTAGCGGTTATAGAGCAGTCGCATGAGGTCGTCGAGATTGCGCTGGCAATCGGTGATGCGGTTCAGTTCAAGGTCGAAGAGCAGACCCATGACGGGACCTTTGATGTAGTAGGAGATGCGGACATCCTGGCTGTTCTCGTCGTTGTTGAAGAAATTGAGCCAGATGTCGTAACTGCTTTGGCGAAGCGACATGTGGCGATGCCCCTCTTGGGATTCGGTGCCTTGGATATACTCGGCGTACATCTCCAGTTGTTCGCCGGCGGTGATAAGCCCTGCCTGACGAAGAATCTGTGCGGAGTAGTAGCAGGTGAAGCCCTCGCTCACCCACAGCAGGGGCGTGAAGACCTCACGGTCGTAGTCGAAGGGACCGAGTTCGATGGGACGGATGTGCTTCACGTTGTAGAGGTGGAAGTATTCGTGGGCGGTGAAATCGAGATATTCGACGTATGCCTTGCGAGTGGGGAAGCGGAATGTCCCCTCGGTGTAGCACGCCTGCGAGTTCAGATGCTCCAAGCCGCCGGGGCCTTTGCCGAGGTGGATGAGGCAGTAGTTGTCGTAGGGAATGTGCTGCATGATGGCGGTGGTGGCGGTGACGATTCGCTTGAAGTCCTCCTTGAAGGGCGACTCTTCGTAGCCAATGGGCGACTCGATGGCAAACTCGAAGGGGTGTCCCTCGTGCTCGAACTTGTCAACGAAGTGGTTGCCCAAGAGGATGGGGGAGTCGTAGAGCACATCGAAGTTGGGGGCAAAATAGGCGGTGGGGGCACCGAAGGTTCGGGTGGTGACGGTGGTCATGCCTGTGGACACGTGCTGCCAACCTGCGGGCAGGTCGAAATAGACGTAGGCGGGACGCTCTTTCTGCCCGTCGATGTGCATGAACACGCCGTTGGGGGCGATGAAGGCGGCATAGTTCTCCACACGGCACTCAGCCACGCTGCGGGCGGTGGCGAAGATGCGGTAGGTGGCTTTCACGCTCTGCTTGCCCTGTGCCTTGACCACCCACGCATTCTTGCCCTGCTTCTGCCACGAGAGGGTTTTGCCTTCGCCGTCGGTGGCGGCAAAGTCGGTCAGATGCTTGGGAAAATCGACGATGAGGTAGTAGCCTGGTGCCCAGACGGGCAGTTTGAGGGTGAGGTCTTCATTGATGGTGCCGCCATCGGAGGGAGTACACACCATCTCCACGTTGATGTACTTGCCCACCGTGTCGATGCGGACGGTGAAAGTCTGCGAGAAGTCGCGGGCAAAGCAAGTCAGAACCGCTAAAAATGCGGCAAAAAAAGTCAAAGTAAGTCTTTTCATATAGCCATAAAGAATTAAAATCGCTGCAAAGTTAGGAATTTATAGCGAGATTTAGTACTTTTGCAGCATGAAAAAACTCATTGCACTATTGAAAGATAAGCCACGGCTGCATAGTATCGTGGCAAATGACGACACGCCTGCGGGCAAAGCATTCGACATCACCGTGATGATTGCCATCGTGATTAGCCTCATTGTTGCCTTCGTCGAGAGTAAACCAGCCGTGGTTGGACACTTCAAGACGGCACTTACGGTGTTGGAGTATGTGTTGACCTTCTTCTTCACCATCGAGTATATCTTGCGAATCTACTCCGCTCCCAACCGCAAGGAGGCAATACTGAACCTATTCAGCATCATCGATTTGCTGGCAATCCTGCCGCTCTATCTGTCGTTCATCCCGTGCCTGTCCAGTGCTCGATACTTCTTCATTCTGCGAACATTCCGGCTCATCCGCATTTTCCGAGTGCTCCGGCTGTTCACGTTCATCAACGAGGGGCTTCTCCTCTTGGAGAGCATCAAGCGAAGTCTCCGCAAGATTGCCGTTTACTTCCTGTTCGTGCTCATTCTGGTCACCATTCTCGGCACCATCATGTTTATGGTGGAGGGTGGGCAGCCAGGCACGCAATTCACCTCTATCACCACCAGCATCTACTGGGCAATCGTCACCCTCACCACGGTGGGTTATGGCGACATCACTCCTGTCACCTCTATCGGCAGGTTGCTATCCAGCCTCGTCATGATACTCGGCTACACCATCATCGCCGTGCCCACGGGTATCGTTTCTGCCACCATGATTGACGAGACGAAAAAGAAAGGTGCGAACGGCAGGTGCCCACGCTGCAATCAGAAGACGGACTTGAAGGCAAATTATTGCAAGCATTGTGGTGAACGGCTATAGGCAATGTATAATTTATAATGTATAATAGCCATTCGGGGTGTTTGCCATGAGTTTTCGGTTATTTGTTCGTACTGATTTGGATGCCATCACGCCAGAAGAGTTGGCTGATGCCATCGACTCGCTTCCCGAATGGCGGCGGGAACAGGCTCTCCGTTTCAAACATGAGCAGGGGCGAAAAGAGTGTGCATTCGCCTACCTGCTGCTTTGCCAAGCATTGAAAGAGGGCTTCGTTATTGATGAACAGCCCCATTTTTCCATAGGAAAGCATGGCAAACCCTCTCTGGTGGAGCATCCCGAGATTCATTTTAATTTGAGCCATTGCAAGAAAGCCGTGGCGTGTGTAGTGTCTTCCGAAGCGGTAGGTGTGGATGTGGAGTGCGTCGGGCGTTTCAGCGATTCCCTTGCCCGTCATGTTCTCAACGACGGAGAGTATCACCACGTCATCACGGCTCCTGACCCCGACCTTGCCTTCACTCGCTACTGGACACAAAAAGAAGCCATCGTCAAACTCACGGGGCGTGGCATTGACGATGACCTCCAGAATCTTCTCTTTAAATATAATAATGTGTCACTCCATACGGAGGAGCATCCCGACAAGGGGTATGTCTTGACGGTGGCGATATAGCCCAAAAACGGCAGACGGCATCAGCGAGAATACTGATGCCGTCTGCCGCTTGATGCCACCGCTCGTCACCTCCAAAGTGGTCTGAGTCAGACCACCGAAGCGGTGTGACTCAGACCGCCAAGGCGGTGTGACTCAGACCACTTTTGGGGCATACGGCGTGGGGTTTATGAGAGTCCCTCGATGAGTCCGTTCACGATGGTGATGCGTTCTGCCTGTGGCGACTTGTTGAGGCCCGGCATACGCATGATGTCGCCGGCGATGGCTACAATCATCTCGCTGCCTGCGTTGATGACGAGGTCGCGAATGTTGACATTGAAGCCTTCGGGACAGCCATAAAGGGTCTGGTCGGCAGAGAACGAATACTGCGTCTTGGCGATGCAGACAGGATAGTTCTCAAGGCCTAACTTCTTGATACGCACCAGCATCTTCTCGGCAGTCTTGCTGTATGTGACGGTGGCAGCACCGTAGATGTTGTGGCAAACCTTTTCAATCTTGGTCTTGATGTCGTCGGTGTCGTCGTAGGTGAGGGTGAGCGGACCGGAAGGTTTCTTCTCGATGGTGTCGATGACCACCTGTGCCAGTTCCTTGGCTCCTTCACCACCTTCGAGGAAGGCACTGTTGACAGCGAATCCTACGCCCAACTCTTCGCAATGCTTACGGAGGATGGCGATTTCCTCGTCTGTGTCGGTTGCATATTTGTTGAAGGTGACAACGACACTCTGACCAAAACTCTGCATGTTGCGAATGTGGCGGTCGAGGTTCTTGCACCCCTTGATGAGTCCTTCGTTGTTAGGCTCTTTGATGTGTTCCAGTGGCACACCGCCGTGCATCTTCAAGCCCTGTGTGGTGGCAACGATGACGGTGAGTTTTGGGGTGAGTCCGCTCTTGCGGCACTTCACATTGTAGAACTTCTCGGCTCCGAGGTCGGCGCCGAAGCCAGCCTCTGTCACTACGTAGTCGCCGTAGGTCATCGCCATGCGAGTGGCAATGATGGTGTTGCAACCGTGGGCGATGTTGGCGAAGGGACCGCCATGCACAAAGACGGGCGTGTTCTCGGTGGTTTGAACGAGATTGGGGTGGATGGCATCCATCAGCAGTACGGTGATGGCTCCGTCAACGCCCATGTCGCGGACACGGAACGGCGTGTCGTCAATCTTGATGCCGAGGATGATGTTGCCGATGCGGCGACGCAGGTCGTCGAGGTCTGTAGAGAGGCAGAGGATTGCCATGATTTCGGAGGCAGGGGTGATGTCAAAACCGCTCTCGGCAGGGATGCCGTCGGTCTTGGCTCCGAGACCTGTGACCACATAGCGGAGGTTGCGGTCGTTCACGTCGAGCACACGTTTCCACAGCACTTCCTTGAGGGCGAAACCCTCCTCGCGGTGCTGATAGATGTAGTTGTCGAGCAGGGCGGCAATCATGTTGTGGGCAGAGGTCACGGCGTGGAAGTCGCCTGTGAAGTGGAGGTTGATTTTCTCCATGGGCAGCACTTGTGCATAGCCGCCACCAGCGGCTCCACCTTTCACGCCGAAGCATGGACCCAGCGAAGGCTCTCGGAGGGCACAAACGGCTTTCTTGCCCAACTTGTTGAGGCCGAGGGCAAGTCCGATGCTGACGGTGGTCTTTCCGATGCCTGCCTTGGTAGGCGTGATGGCTGTGACGAGGATGAGGTTGCTTTTCTTCACCTTCTCTTCGTCAATCAGGCTCTCAGGCACTTTGGCAATGTGTCGTCCGTAAGGCTCCAACTTGTCGAGCGGAATGTTGATACTTTCGGCAATGGTCTGAATGTCTTTCAACTGACACTCGCGAGCAATTTCTATGTCTGTCTTCATGTGAGTGGGTTAAAGTTTTTAGGTTATCGATGTTGCAAAGATAGGCAATAAAGTGGTAAGGGAAAAATGAAAAACGAAAAATGTTAAAAACGAAACAAAAAAAGGTGCAAAGCCTAAAGACTTTGCACCCATTATGAAGAATCGAGTTGTTTTGGGCTTACTTAACGAGCACCTTTGTTGCCTGTCCACCTTTGTGCTTAGCGTCTGCCGGTTCGGGCTTCCTTCGTTGCCCTTCCACCAGCCGAGCACAGCACCCCAGGCGGGCGAAAGTTCTACTTAATAAGAACTTTCTTCACCTGTCCGTCAGCCTTCTTCACGATGTTGATACCCTTCTGGAGACCATTGAGGCGAGCACCGGAGATAGAGTAGATGGCTGCTGCAGGAGCATTGGTTGCAGACTGCACACCTGCGATGGCTGTGGTTGGATCCCAACCGTCGTTGTTGCCAGCCTTGTCGAGTGTCAGCGTGAAGTTGTCAGCAGAGAACCAAGAGCCTGTGAATGCATCTTCCTCAGTCTTGTTGACAAATGCGTAGTCGCAAGTAACACCGATGACGAGAACGTGGTTCGTCACTTCGAAGGAAGCGATAGAGTTGTTGAACCAGCCACGACCTGCACCACCGTTTGCCTCGATGATAGAGATGAGAACTTCCTGTTCTGCTGTTGGAACGTAAGTGTCAGCCTTCAAGTCCTCAATCTGGTCGGTGAGCGTGTAATCAGGATTGCCCAGTGTGAGAGCAACACCTTCTGCGATGAGTTGATCTACTGCGTTCTTCCAGAGTTCGCCGTAGATGTCGGCTGCAACGTTGATGGAGTCACCACCTTCTGCTGCCTGAATGCCTGTGTAGGCAGTCACGTTCGTTTCAACGTTTGTTGCTGCTGCAAGCACATTGTTGGCTGTTGGGTCGAGAGCCTCGCCGTTCTCCTCTTCTGTTGGGATAGGAGCCTTGTCGGAAGCGAAGAGGTATGCACCTGTGCCGGCGGCACGCATGATGTTCTTGATGGTGTAAGTACCGTTAGGCACGTTGAGTACCTGATACCATGTAGCACGGAGAACGCCAGGAGTTGAATTCCAAGTGTCCATGTAGTAGCCGGAAGCACCGTCATACTGCTGACCAGACTTCGCGCCGTTGCCGTCGCCGACAAGTTTCACCTTTGTCCAGCCGTTAGCACTGCCATCGTCAACTGTCGGGTTGGTGATGTAGGCAGTTACGTCTGTACCGTCAACGATGGTGATGTCAGCCATTTCTGCCAAGTTGATAGCCTTCTTGAGGGCGGCTACTTGCTCGTCCAGATATGCTGTGCTGTCAGTGTAAGTAGAGAGTGCGGAAACAACAGATGCGATGGTACCGTCGATGACAGCCTTACCGTTTTCTGCAGAGATGGCAGCCTTGGTTGCCTCTGCTGACTGGAGAGCAGGAATGAGGGTGTCGCGGTAGTAGCGGAGAATCGTTGTGATAGCACCTGTGTTCTTGTAAGTTGCCTCTGCAGAGCCGAGGTAGTTGGTCATGTAGTCAACAGGGACCTTCACGAGTTTGCCTGCCTCTGCTGAGTAGTTAGCGTTGTTAGCAACTGAATCCTGCAATGCAGCGTATGTGCCAGTGATGACACCATTGTATTCTGCCTCAGAAGTTTCAGCCAGAGCGATAGCGGCATTGAGAGAATCGAGGTTGGCGATAGCCTTTGCTGCTGCAATAGCCTCGATGACGTCAGCCTTGTCGGCTGCGAGGTGCATAGACTCAGCCAGAGCATCAGCCTCAGCATAGCGTGCTTCAATGGCTGCTGCAATTTCTTCAGCAGAAGCCTCACCGTAGTACTGCAGACGGAAGTTCGTCACACAGAACCAACCATTCTGGTTTGTGCTGCCGTCGATGGCAGAACCAATGGCACCAATCGTCAGTTTACCATCATTGACAAGCACCTTTTCAGTCGTCAGGTAATCCCAGTAGCCTGTGTTGTCGTCGTTCCAGTTACCTCCAGAGATGTTGGTTGAAACGGCACTGCCCAAGTTGCTCTTAGCATAGAGGTGCTGGTTGCTTACGTAGTCAGCCTGAGTAATCATTTCTGCGCTAACCGTATAGTAGCCGTTTGGCAGGTCTGTCAGGTCTGTTGCGATAGCAACGTCATCTGCACCTTGACGCCAAGCATTCCAGCAGACGCGGCCCTGAACATAGTTCAGACGCTGGTCACCTCCAGTTGTGCCTGCGATGTACCAACCCTCGCTGTTACCGTCGGCAGGAGCAGACCCTGCAGTGTAGTCAGCCTCGTTTGGATATGTAACGGATGCGATAGAACCATCAGCGTCGCGTGTGATGGATGGAGCAGCCTTTGCTGTTGTGAAATAAGGAGTCTGAATCATGAAGGTATAGTCAGCAGGATTGTTGGCATCAGCCTTCTGAGACAGATAATAGTTGTTGAGGGCTTCCTGCAACTTCTTGGTGTAATCAGCGAGGTTTTCAGATGTGGCTTTTTGAACATCGTCCTGAATAGACTCAACGGCAGAAACGAAAGCATCGTATGCTTCATACTGCTCTTCTTCTGGTGCTTCCACAAGAAGTGTGGCTGTAGCCAACATGTCTTCGTAATCTGCGATGTCAGCCTTCAAGTCCTGAATCTTCTGGATAAAAGCCTTGATTTCCTTTTCCTTGGCACGCCACTCCTCGATGGATGATGCGTCTTCTGCTTCGTTGATGACATCACTAATTTCCATCACGAGTCCTTCGTAACCAGAAATCATGTCTTCTTCCATGATGTTGGCGAGAGAGTCAACGAGGTCGCCAATGTCAGACCTCAGCAGTTCTTCCTCGTCTGCTTCACCAATCTTGTAGAGTTTGATACCGTCGAGTGCCACGATTGGCTGACCGCCAGAACCTGCGTTGGCAGCCTCATAGCCAAACTGCATGGTGAACTCTGCGGTTGGAGTGAACTCGAATGAGTGCTTGGTCCATTCCTGATTTTGCAGACCCGTGCTTTCTTCATCCTTGAACACATCCTTGCGGCAGACAATCTGTGTCAGGTCTTTGGCAACAGCAGAGGTGTTCGGGTTGATGTTGATAGTCCAGTATTCCAGACGGTACTTGGCACAAGGCAGATTTACCACCTGCTTGTAAGCGGCACTATTGGTCCAGCCTGCACGAAGGTAAACGAAACCTTCTCCGCCGTCGAACTCAGTAGGACGTGCTGGAACTTCCAGATAAGTTGAACCGTCGTCTGCAATTGGCACAGACTCTTTGGCGAGGTCGTAAGGTACAGTACCGAAATACGTCCATTCGCACTTAGGGAACTCTGCGTTAGACTCCATCGTCCAACCCTTCACGCGACCCTTGAAACCGTTTACAGCCTCAAGTTTCCGACCGTCGGGACGGCTTTGACCACTGGTCTCCTTTGGACGGGCATACACTGTGCTGTCCTCGGAAATGTAAGCCCAACTACGGTCACTCAAAGAAGTGGTTGTAGAAACCGCCTCTTTCATCGTACCGTCTTTCTGGAACGTAAGGTCTTCGTCGAAGCCCGCATTGATAATGTAATGCGTCACATCCTCTTCCTGAGCGAAGAGACTTACCCCCCCCAGCATAAATGCTGAAAGTGCAAGAGTAAAGATTTTCTTCATAAAGTTAGATCAGTTAAAAAAATAGTTAAACAATAGTTGTTAGTTATATCAATTCTTATTTACTTAAGTTTCGGGAGTTTGTCCCCTATTGAAGTTAAAGAAGTTAGAGAAGTTATCGCTTCGCTCGAAGTTAAAGACGTATGTGATGCAGCCCCGCAATTGGTATCGTCTTTAACTTCTCTAACTTCTTTAACTTCGAGCGAAGCGATAACTCCGAAAGTTGTGGTTGTTGTCACTTTGCACACATCAAGAAGGAATTTCGACGTGTCTCTTACAATACTTTTTGTGATAAGATTCATGTCGTCATCCTTCGTTTATTGATATAGTCAATAGCCAATCCTATGAAAAGCAGTATCATGATACAGCCCACAATAAAGCATATTGCATAAATTGATTGCCACATGGTGTTTAAGGTGTTAAAGTTTATACTATAGTTTTCAAGTTGCAAAGAAACAAAAAAAGAGCGAAACGACAAAACGGTTTCGCTCTTTTTTATGATGAAAGAGGTATTTTTTTCTCCAAATCAAACGATTTCCTCCACTTCATCGCATCTTTTTTGTCGCCACCGGTTAAAAGTTTATCAGTCAAAGCTTCGATTTTTTCCTGGGAACGACCGTTTAGAACAACGGTTGCCCCAGATTTGAAAAATTCAGTTGCAATAGCAGACCCGATGCCACCTGTGGCACCAGTAATCAATGCAACGCGTCCATCTAATCGTATGTCCATAACTGCCATCCAATTGTATATTTATGCAATAAATAACACAAAAAATCAAAATGTCTAGTTTTTTTAAAGTGCTGAAACCATTCCTACGGAAATACAGTTGATGTTTAGATATAATGTGTTTGTCTTAAATGACTAATAAAACCATTATTTAACCACAGGAGAAAAAAATGGGTGCATTTACACATTATGTTTTAAAACCTTTGTCTTTGATTGGGGCATTAAACTGGGGATTGGTCGGATTTTTTAAATTCGATATAATCGCATGGTTGTTTGGTCAAATGACTTGGTTGTCACGATTCTTTTATGCTCTTATTGGGGTTGCTGCCTTGATATGGTTGTTTATTTGGATTTTCGGTGACGCACCAACATGTGAATACAATCACAGGGGTCGCAATTAAAACTTTTCTTTTTTGTTCCAAAATGCCCTTGTCGGGCATTTCTTTTTGCAATTTGTTTATTTTAATGATATAATAACATCATGCGAAAGCAGAGAAGAGAGAACAAGCGGGATAATGGTCTTTCGCAACAGCGCACAGATTTTTTGTTTGGGCCGTCCCATTATCCCACTTTTTTGACAAATTTTTATATAAAATAATTGGTTTCCCTACAGAATCGCCTTGAATCAAATAGATATGCAAAAAAATCAATATCTTGATACGAATCAAAAAAAATTGTCTATATTTTGATTTTTTTATGTGTTTCGAATCGTTTTTTTTGTAAAAAATAATACAAAAAGGTGTTTTGTGTTTAAAAAGTTACGAATCGGCTTTTATAAAATCGTCTCAATCGTGCGAAAATCTCTACTTTTTAAAATGCAAGTAAAAAAAATAAAAAAATTATATTTTTTATAATGAGATTCGTTATGAAATACTGTATATTGTGTCTAAAGGGAGCAAAGAGACACAATATATAGTATTTTTTGTCAAATTAAGGGGATAAATATGGCAACCGACACAAATGAATTTAAAATCCAGGTTATGTCTACATTGACGTGCTCGTTGGCTTCTATTAAAAAACGTTCTGGCGAAGTTGTGCCTTTTGATGTTAAAAAAATTTTTGATGCGATTAAATCTGCGGTGGCGGTGACAAATGAGATTTCTGATGCAGATATCGTTAAAATTACCCAAGATGTTCTTAAAAGATTGGATGCAAAATATTCTGATTCGATTCCTGATGTTGAAAACATCCAAGATATTGTCGTTCAAACTTTGATGGATGCGCATGCTTACAAGACCGCAGAAAGTTACATTATTTATCGTCAAAAACGCGCAGAAACGCGTTCTTCGTTGGTGGATGCGGTAACTGTTATCGGCGATTATGTGTCTGAGGCGGACTGGCGTGTCAAAGAAAATGCAAATATTGGTTATTCTATTGGCGGTCTTATTTTGCGTTCTTCTGAACGTATGACCGCTGAATATTGGTTAAGCATTTATCCGAAGGAAGTAGCAGATGCACACAAGACCGCGGCTTTTCATATCCACGATTTGGGTTGGTTAACGGGATACTGTGCAGGTTGGTCTTTGCGTGAATTGCTATACGAAGGATTTAATGGTGTTCCAGGATATTTGCAATGCGAACCGGCTAGACATATGGCAACTGCGGTGTCGCACATGGTAAATTTCTTGGGGACATTGCAAAATGAATTTGCGGGCGCCCAGGCATTTTCTTCGGTTGATACTTATTTGGCACCGTATGTAAGGTTGGATAAATTATCTTATGCGGATGTTAAAAATTCAATGCAGACATTGGTATTTAATTGTTCTGTACCGTGTCGCTGGGGAACACAAACACCTTTTATTAACTTTACTTTCGATTGGACTTGCCCAAAAGATTTACGTGAACAACGTCCATTTGTCGGCAAGAGAATGGTTGATTTCACATACGGTGATTTGCAACCTGAAATGGATATGATTAACAAGGCATTTATCGAGGTTATGACCGAAGGTGATGCATTGGGACGTCCATTTACTTTCCCAATTCCAACGTATAACATCACAGACGATTTTCCATGGGAACATCCAAATGTGAAACCTTTGTTTGATTTGGCTGCGAAATATGGTATTCCAAATTTCCAGAATTTCTTGAATTCTGATTTGAACCCATCTGATGTGCGGTCTATGTGTTGCCGGTTGCGTTTGGATGTACGCGAGTTATTAAAACGCGGTGGTGGGTTGTTTGGTTCGGCGGAAAAAACCGGTTCATTGGGCGTGATTACAATCAATTTGGCACGTTTGGGTTATCTGCACAAGGGCGACCGCGAGGGATTGTTCCGCGAACTGCAAACATTGTTGGATATGGCGCGCGATGCGTTGGAAATCAAACGGCGTGTATTGACCAAGAATATGGAACGCGGTCTGTATCCGTTCACAAAACGTTATTTGGGCAATTGGAATCATCACTTTTCGACAATCGGTGTGAACGGCGCGAACGAAATGGTTTTGAATTTCACAAATGGCGCAGAAAACATCGCATCGGTATTTGGTAAAAAGTTGGTTTTGGATGTGATGGATTTCATCCGCGACAATTTGGCAAATTATCAAGAGGCCACCGGCAACTTATATAATTTGGAGGCAACACCGGCCGAGGGTTGTTCTTATCGGTTTGCAAAAACGGATAAAAAGAATTTCCCAGATATTATCACCGCCGGAACACCGGACGCACCATATTACACCAATTCAACCCAGATGCCGGTAAATTACACCGATGACCCGTTTGTCGCACTGGAACACCAGGAAGAATTGCAACGCAAATACACGGGCGGCACGATGTTCCACCTGTATATGGGTGAACCGGTGTCAAGTGGTGATGCCGCGATGAAAATCGTTCGGACGATTTTTGAAAACTATAAAATTCCATACATGACTTTGACACCGACATTTTCAATATGTCCAAAGCATGGATATTTGGCGGGCGCGTATGATTACTGTCCAAAATGCGATGCGGAAATCGCCGCAAACAGTAATGATGGATGCGCAGATTGCCACAACGAAAATTTCGATTTGTAAAAAAAATCGATTTAACAAATTCGACATAAAAAAACAAAGGGAGGAAAAAATGGCGAACACACAACCAAGACAAAAATGCGAAAAATTCTCACGCGCGATGGGATACTATCGTCCGGTCGATAATTTCAACATTGGCAAACGCGCAGAATTTGAAGAACGCAATACTTTCAAAGAATGCAACTGTTTGACAACGGGTGCGCGCCATCAGGATTTGTTAAAGAAAGCGGCGTAAAGATTATATCAATGAAAGATATTCAAATTGGGGGTTTGGTTCCGTTCACAACAATCGATTATCCCGGGAAATTGGCGGCTGTGCTGTTTTTGATGGGATGTCCGTTGCGGTGTGCGTATTGTTCGTACCCTCAATTTTTTAATGTTGC
>CALAVF010000076.1 GCA_937892315.1 uncultured Prevotellaceae bacterium
CATGAATTGATACGAGACGAGGGAACGACGTAGGGGGGTATAAGAAGATGTGCTTTTATGAAATGAAACTATTTCATCAACTTCATCGTGCCTTTCTTGCCCGTTTCGCTCTTGATGCGGATGATATAGACACCCTTCGGCAATGCTACCTTGGCGAAAGAGGACTGCACGCTGCCCATTGGGCAGGTGAACTGGTGGATGGTCGCACCGCTGGCGTTGACCACCTCTGCCTCTACGATTTCGCTGGCGACGATATTTTCAATGCCTGTGAGATAGGCATTGTACTTGTCGGCATCGCAACGTACATAGAGGATACCTTCGGAGATGCGGCTGGTGTCCCAATAGTTGTAAACGGGGAGTTCGGGAAGTTCGAAATTCAACTCGCCGGCGTTAACTGTTGTCGCGTTTGTCCACACGTAGAACGAGTCTGGCACGGCCTCGTCGGTTGTTGACTCATAGCCGCTGTAGAGGAATGGAGCAATGGTTGCGCCGTCGCTGAGTTTCAGCGTTCCGATGTTGGTGAGGTAGGAGTTCTGAGGCGAACTTGTGGCACTTCTGCGCAAACCTACGATGATGGTGGATTTGGCTCCAAAGGTGACGTTCTTGCCGTTGAAGTCAATCGTTCCGTTGACTGACGTTGCGTTGGCTCCTGCCTGGAGAGTTCCGTTGATGGTGAAGGAACTGTTGGTGAGCGGAGTGCCAGACTTTGTGACACCTGTGAGGCTCGCCCCTTCGGCTACGGTGAGGGCTCCCTTGCCAAGCAGTGCTCCCGAAGTGAAGTGAAGTTCACCTTCGCTGACTTTGGTTGTTCCGGTGTTGTCCCAAATGCCCTTGGCGGTCATCTTGCCTGCTCCGACCTTGGCAAAATTGGAGTTGCTGGTGACGATGCCATCGAATGAGAAGTCTTCATCGTTGCCTACCTGCCATGTGTTTGTGCCAGATGCACCATTGTTGCTGAATGCGCAGAATCCACCCAGGGCACCAGAACCGGTCACCTGTCCAATGCGGTAGGTTTTGCCGCTGTTCAACAAGGAGAAGTTGGCTGGAATATTGAAGGTTGCCTTTGGCGCTCCGGTATTGGTGTCAAGCGTGAAGACGCGGCCTGTGGCTCCATTGGACATGGATTCATTATAGGTGGCTCCAATCACCAGCGTTCCCTCGAAGTTGCTGAGGTTGAATCGCATAGCAGAACGGGTGGCATAGTAGGTCGAGCCTTTCTCTGTTGCGCAGTAAATGGTGATTTGGCCAGAGCCTGTAATCGTGTTAGACGAGGTCTGGCGATTCACGGTTGTGAGTTCGGCTTTCGCACCTGCTTCTACAACGATTGGGGTTGACAAGAATCCTGAGCCTGCCAGTTTTCCGTTGCCTTGCAGCGTGGTGGTCTTCGAGTAGGCTGTGCCATAGTCGAAGAGACCGCCTGCCACCGTCAGTTGAGTGGCGTTGAGGGTACCCTGCATGGTGAACGTTCCATTGCCTTTCTTCGTTAATTTCGTTCCGTTGATGCTCTTCTCCATCGTGAACGAACCTGCATTGTTGATCACACCTCCTTCGTCACTTCTGACTCGGATGGGGCTGCCCATCTTGACAGTTCCTGATGTTTGGAGTTCTGCCCCGTTTTCAATGATAAACAGGTCGGCAGAATTTGTCACGCCACCAAGGTTGCCATACGATTGAGTAGAGTTGGAGAGGCTTGTCACCTTGGTGATGCCACCGCGTAGGAAGTTTCCGCCAGTATAGGTGTTGTCGCCACCCATCGTGACAGTTCCTTTGTTTTCCTTTACGTATGCACCACTGGTGATGACACCATTGCCTTTGACCGTATAATTTTTCGATGCATTATTGAAACGAATCGTGTCGGCAGGCAATTCGGCGCCATCCTGCAGGGTCACGGTGAAATTCGTCGCATCATCGGTGAAATTGACGATGTCGCCACCGACGAAAAATTCTGGTGTCCGTTCTGCGTCGTTTGCCAAGTAGAAGTTCTCCGTGGTCGCATAGTCCCAGATGGTAGATGATTCACCTGTCCAAACAACTTCATTCGCTCCTCGGACGGAACCGAGTACCAGATAAATGTCGCCATTCTCGTCTCGTTCCAGCCCTGTTTTATGACTTGTCACACCTTCAATCTTGATGTTGGCAAGTGAACCGACGAGGGAGTCGGCATGTGCAACAAGGTAGCGACCTGGCTCGAGTGTTTCAGCACCTTCGGCTTTGTGTTCAACCACTTCAATGACTGGCATCAGATAGGC
The DNA here is from genome assembly GCA_937892315.1 of uncultured Prevotellaceae bacterium. The sequence goes on from CALAVF010000076.1 coordinate 2,250, forward strand.
TGGGCCAAATGACCAGTTCTTCTTCTCTATTTGGAGCAGAGGGGTTTTGATTTGGTCTGATTTCAGCCCGTCAGAATAGAGGTCAAGCATCAGACGGCTTCCGAAGCCCATCATGTAGATGGAATCAGCCGTGATGGTTCCCAATGAATTTTCTCCGCCAGGACGAACGATAGATGCGTAATCTGCTTTGATAGACTTGAATTCTGCTGATGGAACGTTTGTGTTGAGTTCGCCGAAACGATTCAGCCATACTGGTGAGTTCTTTGCCGAACCATTGAAGTTGACAGTTCCTGCCCAGATGTTCGTTTCGCCTGTATAAGTCATATTGGTGGCTGGCAGTGTGAGAATGCCATCTCCTTGCTTTACGATGCGAGTGGCTCCTGTGAGGGCACCGCCATCCACTGTACAGGTGTAATACTCATAATTGATAGGCGTATTTTTGGCTGTGGCATTGCTTGCTGCAGTTCCCTGTACCCACGAAGGAATGTTGAATGTGACCATGTATGGGCTGGCGCCATCCTGTATCGTGATCTTGGTGTCGTTTGTTTCGCAAACAAGCAGATGGTTGTCGGTTGTGCCAATCGTTCCACCATTGCTGATTTCAGTGCGACCAGTCATGGTGTATGGAGGAGGTGCGACAGTTATCTCTTCCAATTCGCCAAGGAAATAACTCTTGTGAGGTGGCTGGTTATAGCCCATGCTTTGCCATACCATGGCATTGCGGTATTGATGGTCATGCCAAAGGGTTGGTATGCGGAATTTTGTGGAGATGGGTGTCGTATAAACAAGGATAGCCGTGTTATCGCTCTTACGCATCACCAGTTCCTCGCGCCAGTCGCCAAAGATGTCGGCAATGGCACCAGGATTGTTTTTCGACCAGTTGCTGCATTTTGAGTCTTGGAAGTTCCATCGTCCTGCACCTGCGGGCTTGTAGATGGCACCGTAGCCTTCTGTGCCAGGGCTGTCGAAGTATTCGTCCAGGAGGTCGCCATCCCAATAGATACGCTGGTTGAGGTCTCCCCAAGAAATGAAGGCGTCGCCACCAAGAGCATCTACAAACTTGTCTGCCACGGAACTAATCCAGCCAGAAGAAACGCTTCGACCCACACTGCCGGGATAGGCATTGGTAAAGTTTCCCATGAGTGCACGACCGTCATCGCCTCCAGAGTCGTGCTTTACGAGTATCTGGCCAGTTGCAGCATTTCGGTAATTGCAACCGAAATTTCCACGGCCTTCTTCCAAACAAGCGAATTGTTCTTCATATTTGCGATAGGGGTCAAAGTCCGAACAGTGCTGAGCATCTCCATGTCCGTAACCAGTGGTGTTGAGCCCTAAGCCATTGTCATCGATCATCATCGAACCGAAGATGATTTCGTCACGACCATCCCAATCAATGTCGCCGATGGCGAAATTATGATAGCCATTTCCGAACCAGGGGCTGCTGCTATTGGTGCATTCCCAATACCAGCGGGTGGACAGTTGGTGAGTGGCGGGGTCAACATCGAGGGCGGTAAACTTATGCTTGGTATAGCATCCACGCCCCAAGAAGATACTCGCTTTTCTTCCATCGAGGAAAGGCGCACCAAAATAGTGCTTGGTGGAACGGTGTCCAACGATGCCAGACCCCCACCAATCGTCGGATACACGGGTCAGAGGGTAGTCCATCCATAGCGGATGGCTTTCTGGGCCGATTTCGTAGGGCTTGCCTGTTGCACCTTCAAGATAGAGAAGATATTCATTGCCCGAAGAGGTGTACTCAACGCCATTCCAGCGAGTATCTACAGAGGAAGACCCGATGAGTTGTGTCGTTCCGTCTGCATAGTGGATATAGGCATTGTCTTGAATGCGGAGGAGCACTTCTGCTTTTCCGTCCATATCCCAGTCGTAGCATACACAATCCCACTGTTCGTCGGCACCTGCCAGCATGTTGGGCCCAAGGTCAATCCACCAGAGACGGTTGCCTTTGTGGTCATAGCAGTCGAGTACGTGGAAGCAGTTCTTCTGTGAAACGTCGGCAGCAACACTGCATGGGCGTTTGGCAATGAATTCTACTATGCCGTCGCCGTCCAGATCACCCAGCGAGATGTCGTTGATGGTGTAGTTGGAGGTCACATCGGTGCCATCACGTCCTGTGATTTTCTGTACAGGAATAGTCAGCACACCATTATTCCAACGTGTCACTTCTGCACATTTTTCTTGTTCAACGCCTTTTACAACAGCAGCCACTTGGTATTTGCTGGAGGCGTTTCCGTTAGAGTGATTGTAGCAGGAAACATTCAGGTTTTCTGCAATTTTTGTGCCATTACAGTAGAGGTTGTAAGTTACGTCGTAATACTCTTCTCCAAAGATGTGCCAACTGACGAAATTGCCACTGGTAGAACTCGGAACAGCGACGAGTCCACGGTCAATCTTGTCCGTAAATCGCTGGGCAAAGCCCATCGATGCGGTCATTGCAAGGACAAGAGCCAGAATCGTTTTTCTCTTGATCATAATAGGGTCGTTTATGTTGGATAGTTATTAGCCACTTTTCTGTATGGTTATTTAACAAGAACTTTCTTCACCTGTTCACCTCTCTTCACAATGTTAATGCCTTTTTGGAGCGTCGGCACCCGTGTTCCTGAAAGAGTGTAGATTGCCTCATTGTCAGCATCATGGTTAACGGTGTTGATGCCTGTGATGATTTGGCTTTCTGTGCCATAATAGGTGAGGTGGTATTCATCTACCATTGCCCATACAGTGCCACCGCCGATGTTGCGACCACCTATGGTAAGTGTGCCCTCTTCTCCGATGATGACAGAGAGGGTGTAGAGACGTACATACTCGCCAGCCTCGTTCTGACCCACTTCGATGGTGAGCGTGTTGTCATTTGCGAACAACTCAAAACCTTCGGCATCTGTAAATGCACCACAAGAGATGGTGTAGGCTCCTGCCGGCAGACCTGTGATAGTCTGTGAGAAGGAAGCGTTGCTGGTATTCCAGAGGTTGAGGTAATTGAGGTCTCCGCTGCTTGCTCCTTCTTGGTTCTGGGGAATCCATGAAGCATGATTCTCGAAGGTTGCCCATCCTTCATTTGTCCATCCGTCTGTTCCGCTAAATCCTGGGTTGTAGATTTTGGCAGTATAGTCAACAGGGTTATTGTCACTGGCAGGTTCAGCGGGTACCGAAAGGTTGAACTCGACAGTGTAGAGTTCATCAAGCAGTGCCAAAACAACCTCGTTAGTTAAATCTTTGGTTTCGAGATTCTTGTACTTTTCCACATAGGCGTTGTAAGCGTCAGCAGCCTCCGTTGTGCATGTTGTACCGTATTCGGCATAGATGGTGGCAGCCGTTTCTATCTCAGAAGCCAGTTTCTCCATGTTCCAAAGGTAGTTTTGTGCCTCGTCAACGATGGCTTGCAGTTCGTTGGTGGCTTTTTCCACATCTTCTGTGTTCAAAGTGTGCTCTTCCACAATGTCCTGCTTGGCAGATGCGGCATCAGAGAGCAGATTCCCGTAATATTCGTTGATGCCCTCTGCCAAGTTCATCTCCTCAGCGGCAGAAATTGTGTTGCGAAGTGTCTCGTATGCAGCAATGTTCAGATTGATTCTGTTCAGAATGTCTTCATACTCAGGGATGACAGCCAAGATGTCTTCTTCTGTATTGGCAGCCTTTACTTTCTCCAGCACTTGGTTGAACTCGGTGACGAGAGCATTTTGAGCCACCGCATTGTCGAATGATGGAGCACTCTCGCTCAGTTCCTTCAGCCAGTAGCGGTAAGCATCGACACCTGTGCCGTAATACTTAACGGTCACATTGTCAATGGTAATCCAGTTCTCTTCGCCTGTTTCCAGAACATATCCAAATTCGAGGTTCCCATTTGTCACATTGGTTGTGATGGTATAAGAACGTCCGTATGAATCGGCTGGGACAGACTTCTGGTTCTCGTTGGCATAGACTGCTCCCACTTGCTTATTGGCAAGAGCACTGATGCCGACCACGTAGATACCATTAGGCAAATCTGAAAGTGTCTGATAGATCTTTCCATTGAAACTGGCTGCCCACACATTCAAATAGGACCCTTCGTATGCTCCTTCTTCCCAATTTTGCCAGTCTGCCATTGCTGCCAATTCAAATGTTTCCGTATTGGCACCATTGATCCATGTGTCTGTTGACGAACAGTCGTCGCTATAAATCAGCATGGGATTGTCGGGCGTTACATACTCTTCATAGTATGCTAACATCTTCTTGTTCAGAGACGTAATTGCATCTTTCAAGGCATCAAGTGTGCTTGCTGTGTTGGCATAAACAGCCTTTTCGTCTGCGATATTGGTCATGCCGATTTTCTCGGCACTTTCAACCATCTCGCCTAATGTCTGTGCTGCTGTATATCGTTCGATTTCTTGCTGATAACCAGCGTAATCTGCTTGGCTTACAAATGCCCATGTGGTTTGGAAAGTGCCTTCTTCGAAGTTGCTGTCAACACCAGCGTTGTCATAAATGACGCCTGTTCCAGTTGACACGGCATCACGAGTGTTGACATACTCTGTGTAGCGACCAACTACGTATCCTTCCATGTCTTCTGTTGCTTTCCATGTGGGGTTTAATTCCGCACCGAGAATCTGGTATGTGTTGTTGCCTAAATCTTTGAAAGAGAAAAAGTAGTCTTCTTGTGAACCGAGGTCTACATAGATGTTGCCACCGTCGGTAATGAACAAGTTATACCACCCTCCTTTTTCTATCGAGTAGTCGCGGATGGTGTAGGTCTTGCCATCCCATTCTTTTCCCTCGTCAGCATAAGTGTTTACAACGAACTTCAGACCAGTGTCGCCTACGGTTGCATGGGTTCCCCAATCGTTGCCTTCTGTAAGGAACAACTGAGCCTCCGTGTTGTAGATGTACACCGTATCTTCTGGCGTGAGAGATTGATACTTTCCTGAATACACAGGCTTTTGCCAACTGTCGGCAAAAGCCATACCTGTTGCAATCAGAGCAACTAAAAAGAGTAACACTTTTTTCATACGTAAAGTTAGTTAGATATGTTATTTATTTCATTTTCGGAGGCAAAGGTAAATAAATTATTTTTATTTAGCAACCATTTCGAGCAAATCTTTGCCTGTAAGTTTGTGGCTCATGTCCGTACCTGCCAAAATGTTGTCTGCAAGGTCGCGTTTTGTCTGATGCAGGCGGATGATTTTTTCCTCGATGGTGTTTTTGCTCACCAAATGATACACTGTTACGGCTTGATTCTGTCCGATGCGGTAGGCACGGTCGGTGGCTTGTTGCTCAATGGCGGGATTCCACCATGGGTCAAGATGGAACACATAGTTTGCTCCAGTCAGATTCAAGCCCAAGCCTCCTGCTTTCAGGCTGATGAGGAACAACGAGTTTTCACCCTTTTGGAACGCCTCCACCATTTCTGTGCGGCGTTTTACGGGCACACTTCCGTCGATGTAGAAATACTTCATGCCCAATCGGTCAAGTTCTTTCCGCACAATGTCGAAGAAACTGACAAACTGACTGAAAACCAACGCTCTGTTTCCTCCTTCGATGACTCCTTGCAGCAGTTCTACCAGTGCTGTTATCTTTGAACAGTCGCCAGTCCATTTAGGCTCAATCAACTGGGCACTACATGCCGCCTGTCGAAGTCGGGTGATTTCTGCAAGCACATTCAGGTTGACATCGGCACCGCTTTCTTGCAGCATCTTCTCTGCACGAATACGGATGCTCTCGTAGATGGCAAGTTCGTCCTTGTTCAGTTCTACGGAGTGGTAAATCTCGGTCTTTTCAGGGAGTTCCTTCAGCACCGCCTGTTTCGTTCTACGCAGCATGAAGGGATGTACAATCCTGTCCAATTGTTCTTGTTTCTCTTTGTCTTGGTAGCCCTCAATCGGGATGATGAACTTCTGAGAGAAATGTTCGTAACCGCCCAAAAGCCCGGGGTTGACAAATTGGAACAGGCTCCACAACTCACCCAGATGGTTCTGCACAGGCGTACCCGTCAACATCACCCGATTATCTGCCTGAATCTTCATGGCGGCAGCACTGGTCTTGGCACCTCGGTTCTTGATGATGTGCGCTTCGTCCAGACATGCCACGTTCCAATGCTTTTCCGTGATGATGTCTTGAATGCTTAGCAGAATGCCGTAGGTCGTGATGATGATGTCGCCCGCCTTTGCTTCTTTGACAACCTGATTTCGGTTGGTGGCAAAGTTCAGAATCTGCACATTGAGTGTTGGGGCAAACTTCTCCAACTCTGTTTTCCAGTTGGGGGCAACCGATGCTGGAGCGACCACCAGCGATGGCCCTTCTTCCTTCTTGAGCAACAAGAAAGCGATGGTCTGAATGGTTTTTCCCAGTCCCATGTCGTCGGCAAGCAAAGCACCTGCTCCCCAACTGTTCAGGCGGGCAATCCACAGGTAGCCATCCACCTGATAGGGTCTCAGAGTGGCGTTCAGTTCTTTGGGAATCTCGGGGCTGTATTCCGAACCGTCGAGGATTTTCTGCCGGATGTCAAGCAGTTTCTCGTCCAGTTGCAGTTGTATGTCGCCATTCAAAATGTCTTCTCCCATCAAGGCTGCACTGAACGGCGAAATCTTGATTTTCCCACGTTCTCGATTGGCGATGGCATCCAAGGCTTTCAGTTGATGTCTGAGTTTCTCGCTCAGTGCCAAGAACTCTCCGTCGCCCAGTTTGATGTATTTGCCTTGGCTCTTCCCGACCAGTTCCAGCAATTGGCTGATACTCATACGGTTTTTTTCATCAATGTCAATCTCGCCTTCGATGTCAAACCATAGTCCCCTTGCTTTTACCACACCGTTCCACGAACTGGCACCTCGGGCAAGTGATTTCACTTTCAGCGTTTGTCCTTCTGGCCATTCTGCATAGAATGTTTCGGGGTGCTCTTGAATCATCTGCACAAGGTCAAGCAGAAACTCGGGTGGATAGGTGTCTTCTTCTTGATATTCATAGCCTTCGCTTCTCCAAAAGGCTTGTACCAGTTCTTGGTTTGCCCTCTCCATTTCCATGTTGCGTTTCACCCTTGCCCGACCTTCTTCGTTCTCGTCAATGATGATGTTGTTGCCCTCTCCCGGTCGGTAGGTTCTTCTGCCTCCTGGCAGGGGACGCACAAAAGCCTCCACCTCCCAGTTGCTGCCATTCTTGGGGCTGAGTTTGAAACCCACATTCCACTGGCCATCCACGATGGGCAATGTGCTGCCGCCTTCTATCAGCGAAGAATGCAACTCTACTTTTCCACCAATGGTTTTCAGCAGGTTGCGTAATGTGTCTTCTGCTTCCAAAGGCAGTGAGCCCAATTGCAGCAGTTTGACATAATAATCTCTGATTTCGTTGGGGATGCTGATGAGGCTATAGTGGGTTGTCGAGTCCTCCACGATGACGAGGTCGTCTTTGGCATGTCCGACAGGGACGTTCGACTTCACAACGAAGCGGCCTCCTTCATTTTCCACGATGAGGTAGGGCTTGTCGCGGTCCACCTTGATGGGCGTGAAAGGGGCGAAACGGCCAAAGTAGAGACGGTCGTCACCGACCATTTCTTCAATCACGTCTTCCAGTTGCAGTCCCCAATGTTCACTGTGATTCAGTTTTGCCAAAATGCGGCGGTCGGCATTGTTCATGCACTCCACTTCGCCTTTTCTGTAGCGTGCATCGCTCAGACGCTTTCCGTTGCCCCAACTGCCGTTTTTCAGCCTCGTCTGTTCTCTCACCTGAATGGTTCGCGACGATTCAGACTCTCGAATGTACATCAGTCGGGTGTCCTGCTCTTGCACCGCAGGTTGCTTGCCTGCTGCCTCGTTCATCAGGTCTTCGAGCACAAACTCCCATTCCGCTTTGTGATAGATGTTGGTGAGGGCAGGGCGTGTTCCGTAAAGGTGACGAAGTGTCTCACGTTCAGCGTCATACAGTGGCAGGTACTTTGCCATTTCATGTCGCAGCAAGGCGAGGTTGGGGATGCACAGATTGACATCCATGCCTGCTGTGGAGTACCCCAAGTAGTTGGCAAGCAAAAACGCCAACTGGCAGAACAGGGCGGGGCGTACTCCATGTGCTGCTTCTTCGTAGAGCAGGTCAATCTGCTGTTTATGCAGCCTTTTGCTCACGTTGCAGAAGTCTTCAGCCAGAATCTTGGCAGGCAGCAGTTGCCCCCAGGTACGTGTCTCAACTTTAGAAAGCAACTCCTTGAGTCTCGACCGACATGACTGCACAATGACCTGCTCGTTCTCGTTGTTTTCGTTCACGACCGCCATGTATGCAATCACCTGATAGAAGGTCAGCAAGCCGTTGTGGAACAGGTTTTTGTAGCCTTGGCTCTTGTTCTGAATTTTCAGCGACATCTCAAACCACTTTGCCGACTCCGCATAATTGCCGTTGTTCAGATGGCGAAGAGCCCCCAACGTGTATCCTGCCGAGATGTTGGCAAAAATGCCATTGCTGGGCACTTTGCCTGTGGCAATGTAGTCATACAGTTCCACCTCTGCAAAAAGTTTGCATCGTACGTTCTCACTAATTCCGCTATATTGGCTAATGAGTGTCAGTATCAGCGTCGTGTCGGCCACCGTGTCGTGATAAAGAAGGTATTCCGTCACGTTTTCGAAGAAGTACACAAAGGTCTCGGGCGAAAAATGCTCGAAAAGATGCTGAAAACGAGGTTCTTGTACAACGCTGCAGAACCAAAGCGATTGCTCAGGGCTAATCACATTGGCACTGGTGCCCAACTGGTAGTTGCTCTCCACCAGTTGCTTCACCGCATAACGAACAAACATGTACGTCGGGCTTTGTTCCTGCTTGTATCGTTGCAGAGCCAGACGAATGTCTTTTCTCTTCTCGTGCAGATACCAGAGAGCAGGCACAAAATCTTCTGTGTTGACGCCGATACGCATGGAATTGTTGTACCAGTCCCTTCCTTCGTTGCGGAAGATTCCGGCATCCAGCAGTTCTTGCAATGCCGCATCGCCATCAAACATGGTGAAGCAATAGTGCTTCAGAATGTAGAAGTGGTCGAGCAGCCTTTTGGTGGTTCCGTAGCCATATTCCACATAGTAGCACAACAGCCGTTGGGCATCTTCGCTCAGTTGTTCGTATCGGTCAAAAATCATGTGTGTCCGTTCAGTTTGGGTAGAGCGTGCAAAGTTACGAACTTTCTTCGACATGACCAAGCCCTTCATCGTTATTTCACAATGAAATCTTTCATGTTCCCTCGTATCGTATCAATTCATGTCGAGGATTTATAATCATACAACACCCGTACACAAATAAATACGCGTCCTCGTTGCATAAACTGCAAAGAGGACGCGTCCTGACAAGACGGTATGAAAACTGCCTTGTATGGGTTGTGAGAGAGAATTATTTGCGGGTAACGTATGAACCGTCGCGAGTGTCAACTTCAATGAGGTCGCCCTCGTTGATGAAGAGAGGTACGCGGATTTCTACGCCGGTCTCCAGTGTGGCTGGCTTGGTTGCGTTAGTGGCGGTGTTGCCAGCAAAGCCAGGCTCAGTGTAAGTCACCTGAAGAACCACCTTGACAGGAGCCTCGGCGGTGAGGATAGTGCCTGTTGACTCGTCGATGGATGCCATCACCATCGTTTCGCCTTCTTTCAGGAAGTCGCCGCCTGTGATAACGTCCTTGGAGATGTTCACCTGTTCGTAAGTCTCTGTGTTCATGAATACGAGTTCGTCACCCTCTTTGTAGAGGAACTGGAACTGCTGGTGCGATACCTGCACATCGTCGAGTTTTGCGGATACAATCCATGTACGCTCGAGCACACGGCCATCCTCCACGTTGCGGAGTTTTGTACGCATCACTGTATTTCCCTTGCCTGGCTTCACGTGCAAGAAATCAATCACTACATAAATCTTGCCATCGTCAAGACGGAGGCATACGTTCTTTTTAATGTCACCTGCTAAAATAGCCATAAATCTTTTTGGTTTTTATTAATTAGTTTCTTTACTCGCTGAAATCGGGTGCAAAGGTACGAATAAGTGGGAGAAAAACCAAATTTATTTAAATTTTTCCGAATGAAAGTACCTCCAACGGAGTCAAAAACTACGCAATTTTGCAAAAATGACAAAAAAAGTGTGTGTTTTTTGCATTTTTCTTTTGCTGATTTCCTGAAATTCACTAATTTTGCAGTCGTTTTCCGCAGAAATATCAAAATGTTGCGGCATTTTGTGTGGCAAAACGTGTGAACTCCATGTAAGAATTAATAACAAAAATACGCTCAAAAAATGAAAAGAACATTCCAACCTCACAACCGTAAGAGAGTGAACAAGCACGGTTTCCGTCATCGCATGGAGACTGCTAACGGTCGTCGAGTTCTTTCTGCTCGTCGCAAGAAGGGTCGCAAGTCTCTCTCTGTATCAAGCGAACATCACGGCAAGTAAATTTTGCTTTTCGCAATACAAAAAGCAGGAGTTTTGATGAAACTTCTGCTTTTTTGTTTGGGTTTATTTTGTATTCTCTCCGATTTGCACTACCTTTGCAACATCTTTTTTAATAATGTACGTGTAAAATGGCTTTGAAGAAATACTTTACTGGTAAGACCGGGGCAATCTTTTGGGTGAACATCGTCCTGATGTTGCTGCTGATTGTTGCCGTACCTGTGGTCACCCTCTATTTGCTGGACAGTTTCACGCATCACGGCGAGAAAATAGAAGTGCCAAGTGTGTTGGGTAAACAAGTCTATGATGCAGAATCCATGTTGAAGGAACGCGGATTGGTGGCACTGGTTGCCGACTCAACCTATGATAAACGTGCCACGCCTGGTTCGGTGCTGGAACAGTCCCCAAGGGCTGGCTACGAAGTGAAAAGCGGTCGTGTGGTTTATTTGACGGTCAATCTCAAGGGTGCACCGATGGCTCAACTGCCAGACGTGGTGGGACAAGGCTCGTTGCGACAGGCGGTGTCCATCTTGGAGTCCTTAGGCTTCAAGTTGACTCCCCATGAGCCAGTGCTCGGCAGACCTAAGGATTTGGTCATTGCGGTGAAGCAGGGACGGCGTGAGGTACATGCAGGTCAGATGCTGCCTCGTGACCAGAAATTGACCATCGTGATTGGTGGCGGTGAAATCGATTCGACGATGATGGAAGATGAGGAGGATTTGGATGTGGAGGTAGAGGATGGAGGAAATGACTTCGACATTGAACTATAGAGCGGAAGAGGAAGAGTTGGAAGAGGACGAGATGTCCCAACTCTATGAGCACTATCGCTTCGTAGCAGATAAGAAGCAGAAGATGCTGAGGGTGGACAAGTTCCTGCTTGACCACTTGAGTAACACCTCTCGCAACCGTGTGCAGAAGGCTGCCGATGCGGGTTTCATCATGGCGAATGGGAAGCCGGTGAAACGCTCCTACAAGGTGAAGCCCGATGATGTCATTCAGGTGATGCTCGACCGCCCCCATTACGAGAACAAGATTCTCCCAGAAGAGATTCCGCTTGACATTGTGTATGAAGATGGTGACCTGATTGTGGTGAACAAACCCGCAGGGTTGGTGGTGCATCCAGGCTTTGGCAACTGGAACGGTACGTTGCTGAATGCTTTGGCATGGCATCTGAAAGATATGCCGCAGTATGACATCAACGACCCCGAAATTGGCTTGGTGCATCGCATCGACAAAGATACCAGCGGCTTGTTGGTCATCGCCAAGACGGCTACGGCAAAGACGAGCCTTGGCTTGCAGTTCTTCAACAAGACCACAAAACGAGAGTACAATGCCCTTGTGTGGGGCAACTTCAAAGAAGATGAAGGGAGGATAGAAGGCAACATCGGTCGTGATCCGAAGGACAGAATGCGGATGACCGTGTTCCCGCCTGATTCGGAAGTGGGAAAACATGCTGTGACACATTATTATATATTGGAGCGTTTTGGCTATACGACGCTGGTGAAGTGTGTGTTGGAGACAGGCAGAACACACCAGATACGTGCCCACATGCGGCACATCGGACACCCCCTCTTCAGCGACGAACGCTATGGCGGCGACCAAGTGCTGAAGGGCACGACTTCGAGCAAGTATCATCAGTTTATCGAAAACTGCTTCAAACTCTGTCCGCGTCAAGTGCTTCATGCCAAGACACTGGGTTTTGTGCATCCACGCACAGGCAAGGAGATGATGTTTGACTCTGCATTGCCAGAAGACATCAACGCCCTTTTGGATAAGTGGCGAAACTATATATCTGCAAATCAATAAGAAGAAAGATGAAAAAAGTTATTGCAATCGTGGCTGGAGGCGATAGTTCCGAACACGATGTGTCGCTGAGAAGTGCGGCAGGAATTGATTCATGGATTGACAAAGAACTGTATGACGTATATATCGTGGAGGTAAGTCACGAAGGTTGGCTCGCACATCTGCCCAATGGGAAAAAGGCCCCTGTGTATCGCCACAATTTCTCGTTCAAGGACGAGTGGGGCAAGGATGTCAAGCCTGACTACGCTTATATCACCATCCACGGAACACCTGGTGAGGATGGTGTCTTGCAGGGATATTTTGACTTGCTGAACATCCCTTATTCGACCAGTGGTGTGTTGGTGGAGTCGATGACATTCAACAAGTTTGCCCTCAATCAGTTCTTGAAAGGCTTTGGCGTGAGAGTGGCAGAGGAAGTGTTGGTGCGTCTGGGACAAACTGTGGATGCACAGCAGATTGCAGACAAGGTGGGCATTCCCTGCTTCATCAAGCCCAATGCCGGCGGTTCCAGTTTCGGCGTCACTCACTGCAAGAAGGTGGAAGACATTCTCCCTTCCATTGAGAAAGCGATGGAAGAAAGTCCAGAGGTGCTGATTGAGAGTGAGTTGAAGGGAGTGGAAATCAGCAATGGCGTATATCAGACGAAAGCCAGTGGCAAGCATGTCCTTCCCATCACGGAAGTAGTTCCCAAGACCGACTTCTTCGATTACGATGCCAAGTATAATGGCTTGGTGGAGGAAATCACGCCAGCACGTCTCCCGGAAAGCACGACTCGGCGAGTACAGGCCCTCACAGGTGCCATCTACGATATTCTGGGTGCTTCGGGCATCATTCGTGTTGACTATATCATCAGCAAGAATGAGTCGGGCGAAGACGTGATTAACATGTTGGAAATCAACACAACTCCAGGCATGACTGCCACGAGTTTCATCCCTCAGCAGGTACGTGCAGCAGGGATGGAAATGAAAGATGTACTCAATGAAATCATTGCAGATAAACTATGCAACTAAGCGATTTTGACGACATTCGCCCATGTTCTGAGGGTGAGATGAAGGCAGCCTTCGAAAGCATGTTGGCTGACCGGCAGTTTGACAAGATTCTGTCAGGATTGATTCCTCTGCCTAAAGGATTGAGAAACTGGTTATTGAAACTTCTGTTTGTGGGCATTAAGACGCCGCTCGATTTTCAGAAGCGTTACATGAAGCCGCTGGTATATTACGTGTTCCATAAAGCGACCACGGGACATTCTTTTTTCTTCCCCAACTCGCTGGACAGGAAAGGCAATTATACCTTCATGTCCAACCATCGTGACATTGTGCTCGACTCGGCTTTCCTCGACACGTTCTTGCTGAAGGCGGGATTCTCCACGACGGTAGAGATTGCCATTGGCGACAACCTCCTGATTTATCCGTGGATAAAGACGTTGGTGCGAATGAACAAGTCGTTTACGGTCAATCGAGGCTTGACCCCCAAAGAGATGCTGAAGTCCTCCATTCACATGAGTCAGTATATGCACTTTGCCATCAACGAGAAGCACGAGAACATTTGGATTGCTCAACGTGAAGGACGTGCCAAAGACTCTGATGACCGAACGCAGGAGTCCGTGCTGAAGATGCTGAACATGGGTGGCCCAACGCCTGGTAAGACAGTGGCTGAAATCATTGAGAACCTTCGTCATGTAAACATCGTTCCTCTTGCCATTTCCTACGAATATGACCCTTGCGACTATTTGAAAGCCAAGGAGTTCCAATGCAAACGTGACATTCCTGGGTGGAAGAAAGCCAAGCAGGATGACCTCGACAACATGAAGACAGGCATCTGGGGTAAGAAGGGGCATGTTCACTATCAGGCAGCCGATTGTATCAACAACTGGTTGGATTCGCTGGATCCAACTACCATTGAAAAGGCTGACATCTTCCGCATCGTAGCAGAGCATATCGACCACGAAATCCACAAAAACTATCGCATTTATGACATCAACCGCGATGCCCTTGCTGGCAAGCAAAACGAATACATCGAATCACGTGTCAAATTGGTTGATGTAGAGCACCCCGATGTGCCTTTCCTGAGAGAAAAAATCACCGCAATGTATGCTAATCCCCTTCGGAACTATGAAAAGGCTGTTCAGTAGCATATTATGTCTGATGGGACTGGCTTTTATCGTGAGTTGTTCTGATGATGACAAGGATTATCCTTCGCTCGTCAGCGATTTTCTTGTTGCTTCGACCGATGCCAACGGGAAGATAACGACGGTGAGACTGGATAAGGGCACTACTTATGACATCGCTGCTCAGGGCATTTCTACCAATGCACCTGACACCCTTTTGCGATGCATCGCCTCTTACACCCTCGATGGAGATAAGATGACGATGTATAATATCAGCCATATCTTTTCTGAAAATCCAGTTCCTGCCCGTTCTTTGTTGATGGCAGAAGACGGAACGCAATTGATGGACACGTTGCCTCGTGACCCGATGAAAGTGGTGAGCCTGTGGAAAGATGGCGGCTACATCAACATGCAGTTGGGAATGCTTACGACAGGTGTGGGTACTCATGCATACGCTTTTTGTGAAGATAGTGTAGGGCATTACTCATTGGTGCATCTTCGTCCTCAGGAGGATGCTGAGTCTTATACCCAAAAAGTGTATATGTCGATGCCGATACCAGACAGTGTTGGCCAAGTGACCTTCTCTATTTACACCTACGATGGCATTTTCACCCGAACATTTTAGCATCTAATAAACGTTACAGAATATGACAAGAGCAATTATTACCGTTGTCGGCAAGGACACCGTGGGCATCATCGCCAGGGTGTGTACCTATCTGGCAGACAATCAGATTAACATTCTCGACATTTCACAAACCATCGTGCAGGAGTTTTTCAACATGATGATGATTGTTGACCTCACCAAATCAGTCAAGGCATTTGATGTGTTGAGCGACGAACTTACTAAGATTGGTGTGGACACTGGCGTTCAGGTGAAGTGTCAGTTGGAGGATATTTTTGACAAAATGCACAGAATCTAAAGGCTATGATTAACTTGCAAGAAGTGATTGAGACGAACAAGATGATTGAACAGGAGAATCTTGATGTCCGAACCATCACGATGGGAATCAGTCTTCTCGATTGTGCCGACAATGATTTGACGGTCACATGCGATAAGATATACCATAAAATTACGACCTTGGCTCGCCGTTTGGTGAAGACGGGTGAAGATATCTCGAAGGAGTTTGGCATTCCCATTGTCAACAAGCGTATCAGTATCACCCCCATCTCGTTGGTGGGCAGTGCCTGCTGTCGCATTCCTGGCGACTATGTACAGATAGCCAAGACCTTGGACAAGGCGGCAAAGGAAGTTGGCGTGAACTTCCTCGGCGGCTATTCGGCAGTCGTTTCAAAGGGCATGACGAAGAGTGACGAGTTGCTGATTCGTTCCATCCCGATGGCGATGGCCTGTACAGAACGCATCTGTTCCAGCATCAACGTGGGTTCCACCAAGACGGGCATCAACATGGATGCGGTTCGTCTGATGGGTGACATCATCAAGCAGACGGCAGAAGAGACCAAAGAGATGGATTCTCTCGGCTGTGCCAAGTTGGTGGTGCTTTGCAACGCTCCCGACGATAACCCTTTCATGGCAGGTGCTTTCCACGGTGTGAGCGAGGCGGATGCCATCATCAATGTGGGTGTGAGTGGTCCTGGAGTGGTGAAGTACGCACTGGAACAGATGGACTTGAGATTTCAAAAGGAAAATGGCAAATGTGAGGATGAGCATGGGCTGGCTAATTTTGAGGTACTTTGCGAGACCATCAAGCGTACTGCTTTCAAGATTACCCGTGTGGGGCAATTGGTGGCACAGGAAGCAAGCAAACGGCTTGGCGTTCCTTTTGGCATTATCGACTTGAGTCTGGCACCAACCCCTGCCATTGGTGACTCTGTGGCTGATATCTTGAAGTGCATCGGTGTAGAACATCCCGGGGCACCAGGTACGACCGCCGCCCTTGCTCTGCTCAACGACCAAGTGAAGAAGGGTGGGGTGATGGCGTCTTCCTACGTGGGCGGACTTTCGGGTGCCTTCATTCCGGTGTCCGAAGACCAAGGTATGATTGATGCTGTTGAGGCTGGTGCCTTGACCATCGAAAAACTCGAAGCCATGACTTGTGTCTGCTCCGTCGGACTTGACATGATTGCCATTCCTGGCGACACGCCTGCCACCACCATTGCAGGTATCATTGCCGACGAGAGTGCCATTGGCATGGTCAATCAGAAGACTACCGCCGTCCGTATCATCCCGGTGGTGGGCAAGACCGTAGGTGATACCGTCGAGTTTGGAGGCCTCTTGGGTTATGCACCCATCATGCCTGTCAACACCTTCTCCAGTCAGCGTTTTGTTGACCGCGGCGGACGCATCCCTGCTCCCATTCATAGTTTTAAGAATTAATCCCTAATTCAACTCAAAAACTCAAAAACTTACAATATGAAAGCAATCTTTTCTGCAATTGTACTCTCCCTTTTCTCGGTTGTGTCGCTCCATGCTCAGCGTAAGCAGAGCCTTGACATCGGCTGGAAATTTCATCGTGGCGATGTGGTGAACGCAGAAGCAACCGATTTTAACGATTCCAAGTGGGGTACGCTTACCGTGCCGCATGATTTCAGTATGGATGCCGCCTTTGTTCCCACCAATGGTCGTCAAGACACTCCTGGCTGGTCTGATGTTCAGGTCGGTCCCTTCTCTCGTCTCAGTGTTGGTGATAGAGACACCGGACAAACCGTGGGTGGCACAGGCTGGTATCGCAAGACCTTCCAACTTCCCATCATCGGCAATGCATCGGTGGAGACCTTCCTCTCGCAAACCAATGTCAACCTCCGTTTCGATGGCGTGTACAATCAGGCAGAAGTGTGGGTAAACGGTGTGAAGGCAGCAGTCAACGTCTATGGCTATATGCCTTTTGTTGTGAATCTCAATAAGATACTTTCCAAAGCGGAGAATCGCAAAAAGAACGAACGTGAAGTGACCGTTGTTGTGAAAGCCGTCAATGAAGGGCTCAACTCCCGTTGGTATGCCGGTAGTGGCATCTTCCGTCATGTGTGGCTCGAACAGACCGACAAACTTCATCTGGACGAATGGGACACTTACGTGGATGGCTCGGAACTCATCAACAAAGGCAAAGAGGCGAACGTGAAGGTCTTTGCCAAAGTCTTCAACGACAATCCTCAGATGGCGGTGGGTCAGTTGTGTGTGGATATTCTTGATACCGCTCAGCAGGTTGTGGCTCACCAAGAAGTCGATTTTGAAGCACCTCAGACCGAAGAAGGTGTGCCTGTGGCAACCGAACTGACTGTCCGTGCTCCCCAACTATGGTCATTGGAAAAGCCTTATCGCTACACAGCCAAAGTGTATCTTTCCAAGTCTGGCGAGGAGAAGGATGCCCTCTACATTCCCTTTGGCATCCGTACCATCAGTTTCTCAGCCGAGGATGGCTTCAAACTCAACGGCAAGAGTCTGAAACTCTATGGTGGCTGCGTGCATCATGACAATGGACTGCTCGGTGCTGCCGGCATCGACCGTGCCGAAGTCCACAAGGTGGAACTGATGAAGGCACAGGGATATAACGCTGTGCGATGCAGTCACAACCTGCCCACCGAAGCCTTCCTCAATGCTTGCGACAGCCTCGGCATGTTGGTCATCGACGAGGTGTTCGACCAGTGGGAGGAGCCCAAACGAGACAATGACTATAGTCAATACTTCACACGCGACCACGAGAAAGACATGGCACTCATGGTGCGTCGTGACCGCAATCACCCTTCCATCATCATGTGGAGCATCGGCAACGAGATTGCCCAACGTGCCGACATCCCTCGTGGCAAGGAGATTGCCTTGGAACTGAACCTTGTTGCCAACAACAACGATGGTACACGTCCCACCACCTTGGCGGTCAACTCTTTCTGGGACAGACCGCAGTTCAAGTGGGAGACCGACAGTTATCGTGCTTTCGAGAATGTTGAAGTGGGTGGCTACAACTATGAGTGGCGGCACTATCAGGCTGACCACGATTCCTTCCCCGACCGCATCATCTACGGTTCCGAGTCTTTCCCTGGGGAAATGGCACAAAACTGGAATCTGATAGAAAAGCACGCCTATCTGCTCGGCGACTTTGTGTGGACAGCCATCGACTATGTGGGCGAAGCAGGTTTGGGTCATACCTTCGAGCGTTCCGACAAGCGTTGGATTCAGTTCCTCTCATGGCCTTGGTTCAATGCTTGGTGTGGCGACCTCGACCTTACAGGCGAGAAAAAACCTCAGAGTTACTACCGCGATGTACTCTGGCGTCGCAGTAAAATTGCGATGGCAGTACGTCCCTCTTTGCCAGATGGCGAATACGAAAACGTAGAGGGTTGGGGATGGACAGCCGAAGAGAATCATTGGAATTGGGCTGCTCAGGCTTATGCAAAAGGGGAGTATTTACCCATCGAGTTGCGTCCGGAGAACTACCAGACCGCCAATGTCGTTGGCAACATCCGTCACAACGTCAATGCCCATCGTTCCGACTCGCTTCGTGTCAATGTCTATAGCCGCGAACCTCGTGTGCAACTTCTCATCAACGACTCCATCATGGGTGAGAAAGAGACCGACCCCGAAACTTATACGGCTACCTTTACGGTGGCTTACGAGCCAGGCTCTCTGAAAGCCCAGACCGTTCCTCAGGCACGCAAAGAGAAAGCCGAATCGGTCGAGTTCATCACGGCACTCAAGCCAGCCCGCATCACCTTGAAGGCTGACCGTACCACCATCTCTTCCTCTCACAACGACCTCTCATATATAAATATATGTGTAGAAGATGAAGAAGGCCACCTTTGCCCCACGGCAGAGATTCCGCTCGACATCACCTTCACGGGTAACGCCAAAGTGATTGCCGGTACAGGGCATCCTTACGACATGCACTCTTTCCGTTCCCTCCATCCAACCACCTTCCGAGGCAAGGCACTTGCCATCATTCAGCCGCAGGATGAAAGCGGTCTCGTTACGCTCACCGTCCGTGCCAAAGGTCTGGAAGAGGCACAATATACGATAGAGATGAAATAGAAAGTGAAAAAGTAAAAGTGATAAGTGAAAAGTGAAAAATGAAAAGTGAAAAATTTGCTACCGCACTCGCACGTCAACCGTTTGCGAACTGATGCGGTAGCAAATTTTTCACTTTTCATTTTTCACTTTTCACTTATCATTTTTCACTTTTCACTTTTCATTTATCACTTTTCACTTTCCATTCTTCATTCTTCATCTGCCGGTGCTTGGTCAATCAAGTCGAGGAACTGGTCAAGTTTTGGCGTGATGATGATTTGTGTGCGGCGGTTCTTCGCACGCCCGGCCTCTGTGTCGTTGTCGGCAACAGGATTGTACTCGCCACGGCCACCTGCTGTGAGACGGCTTGGGTTGACACCATACTTGTTCTGCAGTTCCTGCACCACGCTCGAAGCACGCAAGGCAGAGAGGTCCCAGTTGTTGCGGATGTTTGTCTTCGAGATGGGCACATTGTCCGTGTTGCCCTCGATGAGCACCTCATAGTCGTTGTAGTCGGTGATGATTTTTGCAATCTTGCCCAGTGTTTCGGCAGCCTTTGTGCTGATTTCGTAGGAGCCCGACTTGTAGAGCATGTTGTCGTTCAGCGAGATATACACCACGCCCTTCAGCACCTGCACGTCCACGTCCTTCAGTTCCTCCTTCGAGAGCGACTTCGTCAGTTTGTTGCTCAGAGCCATGTTCAGCGAGTCGCTCTTGGTCTTGGCATCCACCAACTGCTTGATATACTTGTTGCTGGCATTGATTTCGTCCACCAGTTTCGAGATGTTGGCACCGCCCTGATTGATGCTTTCGCTCAGAGCCTTCTGCAACTCTTTGTTGGCTGTCTTTTGGTCAGTCAGTTCTGTCTGCGTGTCCTTCAGACGACTGTTCAGGTTGGTCACATTCGTCTGAGCCTCCTTCAGTTCCAGCGACTGTGCCGTGTACTTGTCTTGCAGTGCCTTGAAGTCATCCCTGCACTGCGTCAGTTCCTTGTTACCTGCACAACTCGTTCCGAGCAATGCGGCAGCCACCAGTGCGGTGGTCATCAGTTTTACCTTCTTCATGTTTTTTCTGTTTTTTATTGCGGCAGCAATTTCTTTATTCTTCATTCTTCACTCTTCATTCTTCATTTTATTTGTCCAGCGATACCAGTTTATAATTGCTGGTACCCATGCCAATCTTCTCGCCCCATTCCACGATGTGGATGCCGTGCTGCTTCTCGATGCGAGCCTTTAGCGGGTCAGGGTTGTTCTTGTCGTCCTTCTTCACGTTGTAGATGAGGTCGTATGCCGCACGGTCGCAGGCAATCGGGTCAGTCGATGCCACGATGCCGATGTCCTGAATCTCAGGAGCGTGAGGATGAGCGTCGCAGTCGCAGTCGATGGAAAGGTTGTTCATGACATCGATGTAGACTATGCCGTTTTTGGCCATGAAGTAGTCATGGACCCCCTGTGCTGCGGCAGCCATTGCCTCGATGAACGGGGTGTTCTTCTCCGGGGAGAGGAACCATCCGGCGGGAGCGTGCAGGTTCCCGGGGGTCTCGGCTTTTTCGTGCTTCCCGGCGGAATGGATGTTGACCTTGCCATTGGGGGAGGCGACGCCGATGGAGGCGTTCTTCAGCACGCCGCCAAATCCTCCCATCGCGTGACCCTTGAAATGCGCGAGGTTGATCATCCAGTCGTAGTCCTGCACGTGGGAGCCGACGATGTCGTACTGGATCCACCGGGTGTCTTTCACGGGAATCCGGATTTCCCCGTCCTCGTCCAGGATGTCGACCGCGGCCACGGCATTGTACCCGCGCTGCTCGATCTCGGCGCGTTTGAGGATGCGGGCCTGCACCTCCTCCATCTCCACCTTCAGGTATATCACTTTGGTGATGTCGAGGTTGGTGAAGAAGGCCGGGTCGTCGAGCATCTCGGCCTGCCTGATGGTGCGCGGCACGCCGTCGAAGATGAAGCCTTTGCTGTCGGCGTGCTTCTCGATATGGTTGCGCAACATGCCGAGGGTGATGTCGTCGGGACAGAGGTCGCCGCGGTTGATGATCTCCTGCGCCTTGAGCCCCAACGGGGTCTTGTGCGAGATCTCGTAACGGAACAGGTCGCCGGTGGAGACGTGCTCGAGGTTGAACGTTGAGGCCATCTGCTTGGCCTGGGTGCCCTTGCCGCTACCGGGGGCGCCGAACATGACGAGGGTGATTTGTCTTTTCATATTTTACTCGTTGTTTTTGCTCTGATACCCTGCACTGCGGCTGTCGCCTTGTGTGGGGTTGGTTGCACTGCGTGCGTTCAGCCTCTCCGAGGCTGTTCAAGGAAGTTGTTTCAATATACTGGGGCTTTTCCGTCACAACTTCCCGCTTCCCGCTTCCCGCTTCTCACACTTTCAGCACTTCGGGTTTCTCCGGGGCGCGGAGCAGCCTGCCGGATGCGCCGCGATATTTGTCGTCGGGGTTGTAGGCGACGCCGATCTTGTCGAGGAGGCGCTCGCACTGCACCTGGTGCATCTGCAGCCCCAGCACCCACGGGTCGTAGCCGAGCAGCAGGCCGGTGAGCTCCTCGTAAGTGAGCACCGGGATGCCGTAGCCTTCCTTGTCGTAGGTCTTGTGTTCCATTTCGGCGAGGGTATATTGCCATTTGTCGAGGAACATGCCGCAGCCGGGGCAGTTGGTGAGGATGAAGTCCG
>CALAVF010000077.1 GCA_937892315.1 uncultured Prevotellaceae bacterium
CAGTAGTCGGGGATGTTCATCGCCATACGATAGTCGAAGCCATAGCCACCATCCTTGAATGGAGCAGCCAAACCTGGCATACCCGACACTTCCTCGGCAATGGTGATTGCCTTTGGATTCACCTCATGGATGAGGAGGTTGGCAAGGGTGAGGTAAGCAATCGCCTCGTCATCCTCATGACCATTATAGTAGTCGCCATAGCCGCCAAATGCCTCGCCAAGACCGTGGCTATAATAGAGCATCGAGGTCACACCGTCGAAACGGAAACCGTCAAACTTGAACTCTTCGAGCCAATACTTGCAGTTGGAAAGCAGGTAGTGAATCACCTCGTTCTTGCCATAGTCGAAACAGAGGGAATCCCATGCAGGATGCTCGCGACGACCACCCTGCATGAAGTACTGACAACCATCGCCGGCAAAGTTTCCAAGACCTTCAATTTCGTTCTTCACGGCATGAGAATGCACAATGTCCATGATGACGGCAATTCCCATCTCGTGCGCCTTGTCAATCAGTTCCTTCAACTCCTCAGGTGTACCGAAACGGCTGGAAGGCGCAAAGAAGTTACTGACATGATAGCCAAACGAGCCATAGTAAGGATGCTCAGCAATCGCCATCACCTGAATGGCGTTGTAACCATCCTTCTTGATGCGTGGGAGGATATTGTCTTTGAACTCGATGTAAGTGCCCACCTTCTCGGCATCCTGTGCCATACCGATGTGGCACTCATAGATGAGCAGCGGATTGGTGTCGGGCTTGAAGTTCTTCTTTTTGAACTCGTAAGGTGTTTCGGGTGCCCACACCTGTGCAGAGAAAATCTTGGTGTTGTCATCCTGCACCACACGACGAGCGTAGGAAGGGATGCGTTCGCCCTCGCCACCGTTCCACTTGATTTTCAGTTTGTAGAGGTCGCCATGCTTCATCTGCTTGGCTTTCAGGTTGATTTCCCAGTTGCCAAAGTCCTTACGAGTCATCTTGTAGGCTTCCTGCTCCTGCCATCCGTTGAAGTCACCAATCAGATAGATTTCGGTAGCATTGGGTGCCCACTCACGCAAAGTCCATCCCTTCGATGTCTTGTGAAGGCCGAAGTAGAGGTGTCCGCTGGCAAAATCCGACAGCGTCTGCTTGCCACCTTGCGTCAATTCGTTCAGTTTATAAAGTGCGTGATCATGACGACCGCGGATGGCTCCCTCGAAAGGTTCAAGCCAAGGGTCATTCTTCACAAGCCCGATGTGCTGCACTTTGGGTGCTGCAGCCTTCTTGGCTGTAGTCTTTTCGGTTTTCTTAGTTGTTGCCATAATATTGATTTACTATTTTACGATTTACTATTTACAATTTATTTATCGATTTATCGATTTAATGATTTTACGATTTTCACAACCCGAATAGCAAATAACCCAATCGTTAATTTGCCCAATCAATCGTCAAATCGTAAATTGTCAAATCGTAAATACCTTTATTTAAAGGAGTCATTATGCTTTTACTTTGAAAATCACTTTTCTGTATTCAGGAATAGGAGAGATGCATGGAGCATGACCATCCTCGGGAAAGAAGATGACAAACTCGCCCGGATGCACCGTGATGTACTGCTCTGGACGCTCCAGATAGAACGTGATGTCCTTGGCTGCATCATACTCCGCATTGGGTAAATACTGACGGGGCGTGTAGCCCATCACTTCGGCACAAGAGAGCGGAATCTGAATGTCAATCATCGCATTGTGCGTTTCCATTCTCGCCTGGTCAACAGTTTTGCCCTTCGTCACATTGTGGTTGACAAAGAGTTTGTTGCCGTCGATATTCACTCTGCCTGGCTCATGATTCATGAGGTCTGTGTTCTGGAGATACTCTACCACCTTGGGGAACAAGGGGTTCAGATTGGCGTACTTGCCGATGTTTTCAAGGGTGTCTAAAATCATAACTTCTATTTATTTAAGGTTTATAAAATGTTAGATAGTTTTCTTTGTTCAGTAAATTCCCTACGGCTTGGCTTTCTGCATTTCTTGCAACACCGCCTCATGCAACAACCCGTTGGTAGCAAGCACCTGCCGTCCACTCTCCCACTTCGCATCAGCACCGTCATAGTCCGACACATTGCCGCCTGCCTCTTTCACGATGATGGCACCGGCTGCCACATCCCACGGCTGGATGAACGACTCGAAATACACATCTATCTTTCCTGCCGCCACATAGCACAGTTCCGCCTCCGCACTGCCCATGCTCCGGATGCTGGCACAATGTCCGTAGAGCCGCCCTGTGATGTGAAGGCAAAACGCTCGCCAGTCATCTGCATTGTATGGATAGCCCACCATCACAAGTGCCTGGTCCACATCGTTGATGGCAGACACATGGATGGGTTTGTCATTCAAGTAGGCACCCATGCCTTTCGCCGCACTATATAGTTCCTTGCGTGACACCTCATAAACGACGCCCAGCAAGATTTCCTCTCGGTTTCTCAATGCGATGCACACACAATAGGGAGCCAAGTCGTGGATGAAGTTTGTCGTACCATCCAATGGGTCAACCACCCAAAAGTATTCCTCTTTCCCATCTTCCTGCTTGACCGTCTTCTCCTCCGTGATGAAACCAGCCTCTGGCAGAATCTCCTTCAGACGAGAGACAACCAACTCCTCACATCCCTTGTCCACATAACTCACATAATCGTGCCGATGCTTCGACTCCACTTTGCTGAGGTCGAAACTCTCCCGCTGCGTTGCGATGAATGCACCTGCTTCTATCGCCAACGCCTTCACCTCTTCCAATATTCCACCAAGCCGCATGGTATTTGTCAATTATCAATCGTACATTCGGGCTACTGTCCCATCAACTTTCCTCTGTTGTAAATGCCCTTGCGAGTCACCTTCCCGTTGCGGTCTTTCTCCACAAACGAGCCGTCCCGCTGGTCATTAAAGAACGACCCCTCAAAACGGGTGCCGTCAGCATATTCCTCCACACCTTTTCCATTCTTCATGCCATCCTTGAAATGACCCTTGAACTTCGTCCCGTCCGACAAACGCATGATGCCTTCGCCGTTCATCTCGCCGCCAGCCCATTCACCATCATACACATCGCCATTCGCACCCGTGAACTTGCCGCGCCCATGCTCTTTGTCCTCCACCCAATAGCCTTCATACTTCGAACCATCAGGCCATGTGTAAGTGCCAAAACCATCCATCAGTCCATTCTTGAACTGACCCACATATTTACGCCTGTCGGTGTAAGTGAAGATGCCCTGACCAGTACGTTCACCGTTTTGGTAATCACCTTCATAGATGTCACCATTATGGAACTTGTAAATGCCTTTCCCGTGCATCAGGTCATCCTTCCATCCACCCGTATAGAAGTCGCCATTGGCGTAGGTGTACTTGCCCTGTCCGTTACGCATGTCGTTGTCCATGTCGCCCTCATAACTGGAGCCGTCACGCCAGTCATACACCCCCTTGCCCGACTTGTTGCCGTCCTTCCAACGGCCGTCATAATAGATGCCGTTAGCCCACGTGTAGCGACCCTGCCCATTACGTTTGTCCTGAAACCAGTCGCCCGAATATTTGTCACCATTATAATAGTACATCGTACCGATACCCTGCTGGTAGTCAATGTACCAAAGACCATCATACTTATTATTATTAGAGAAGTAATACACCCCCTTGCCATGCTGATGGTCCTGATGCCAGTCGCCCTCATACTTCTCACCATCGACAAACGTATAGACACCATAGCCCTGGCGCTTCCCCTTCACATACTCGCCCTCGTAGGTGTCGCCCGTCACAAAAGTCGTCTTCCCCTTGCCGTTCGGCTTTCCACCTTCCAGTTCACCATAATACTTTGCCTTATCCTTCGGGAACTCATAGTTGCCAATCATCACCTTCTGAGCCCATGCCGAAGATGACCATACGCACACCATCATCCCTGCTATCACATATCTTGAAATATTCATAATCTTACGCTTGAAACATTAAAACAATTCATAAAAACACATCATCCGCACAACATCAATTTTACAAAGATATAACTTTTTTCACAAACCACACCCCTCCATTAAGTTTTATTATCATTTCAAGCACAAAAAAATCCGTTTTTTTTGCAAAATGTCACCAAAGCATCCTCATTTTGTTCGTTTTTCATATTCATTTATCCCCAAATCCATCATTCGGACAAATCAGATGTAAGTGTTTCTCAGCGAATGACAAATACGGCTACAAAAGATACGTCTTTGTAGCCGTGAAAACAATATTCCCGTCTATACCCGCCACGCTCTTGGGTCTTGCCCCGCCAAAGTGGTTCGTTTATACCCGCTACATGGGTCAACATACATTCGCCTCATCAGTTGACCTATATTCACAAAAGAAGAGGGTGTGTAAAAATGCGTACTTCAACAACCTCCGAACCGACCACGTCGTGGTCGATTGACCGATCACGTCGTCATCGATTCACCGACCACGACGTGGTCGATTTTGAGGGGTTCAGTTGATACCTTTTTTACACGCCCTCTTCTCACCTGTCAAAGAAGAAGGCTGTTACTTCACGGCAACCTTCTTGCCGCCTCGGATGTACACACCCTTTCTCGCGGGCTTGCCATTCAGTTTCCTGCCGTCCAGCGTGTACCAGTCGGCATCATCGTCGGTCTCTGTCTGTATGCCGCCGATGCCCGAAGGAATCGTCACCGTCAGCACACCATCCACATACACAAACTCATAGTTCATGGCACTGCCGCCACCAACCACCAATGTGTAGGTGCCCACGGGACTCTCTTTCGTCGCCACGCAAGTCACGTCGGGCTCTTCCGTCAACGCCGACACGTCATCGTCCAGTTTCCATCCGCTATACGACACTTCAAACGCAGGGTTCTCCTCACCCTGCTCTCGGCTCGCATCCTCTGCCCTCACCGTCAACTTTGCCTTTGTAATGGTCAACGTGCCATTCACATACGTGTCGTTGTAGTTTTTCACACCGCCTTTCGACACAATAATTGGGTATGTGCCTACGGAGGACGTGGCCGTTGCCTCACATGAGATGTCGGGTGTTCCTTCCAATGCCACACCCACAGAAGTGTACTCAAACGTCGGGTTCTCCTCACCATATTCGCGTGTATAACTCTTGGCTGTCACAACCACAGCATCCGCATCGACAACGGTCAACGTGCCATTCACATACGAGCATTCATAGTTCTGTGCCTCCGCACTGCTTACCACGATGTCATACGTGCCTGGAGCACTGCCCATAGTAGCCGCACAAGTCACTGTCGGCATCTTCGTCAACACGTTTTCTGTCTCATTCATCTTGAAACCCGTGTAAGTCACACCGAATGGAGGCAGAGCCTCGCCCTGCTTGATGACATAACTCTGTGCCGAAATCGTCAGCGGTGCTTTCTTAATCGTCAGCGTACCATTGACATACGTATCATTGTAGTTTGTCACACCGCCCTTCGTGATGACGATAGGATATGTGCCCACAGGAGAAGCGGCGGTCGCCCCACACGAAATGTCGGGTGTCCCGTCCAATGCCTTTCCTGCCGATGTGTACTCAAACGTCGGATTCTCCTCGCCATATTCGCGTGTGTAACTCTTGGCAGTCACTACCACTGGATCGGCATTGGCGATAGTCAATACCCCTTTCACATACAACATATCGTAGTTCTTCGCCTCTGCTCCATCCGCTACGATATCGTATGTACCCAAGACGCTCGAAAACGTGGCTGTACAGGTCACCGTTGGCTGCTTGGTCAGCACATCCTTCGTCTCGTTGTTCTTGAAACCATCGTATTCAACCTCAAAAGTCGGCAGAGCCTCACCTTGTTTGATGACATAACTCTGAGCCGTCAGCGTCAGCGGAGCCTTGGTGATAGTCAAAGTTCCATTCACGTAACTGTCGTTGTAGTTCGTCACACTTCCCTTCGACACGACAATAGGATATGTGCCTACAGGAGAAGCGGCGGTTGCCTCACACGAAATGGCCGGTGTACCTGTCAGTGCTGCTCCAGCCGAGGTATATTCGAATGCAGGGTTCGCTTCGCCGTATTCTCGTATGTAGTTCTTGGCAGTCACCACCACCGGGTCTGCTTCGACAATGTTTAAGGTGCCGTTCACATACGAGATGGCATAATTCCCTGCTTCTGCACCCGAGACTGTCACATCGTATGTACCAGGGGCACTACCAGAACTGGCAGTCGTTCCCAGTTCTGGCTTTTTTGCCAAGACATCTTCGGTTTCACCATTCTTGAAACCGCTATATACTGCGGCAAATGCCGGCAATGGCTCTCCTTGCTTAATGGTATATGTACCTCCACTGACAGAAAGCGGCGCTTTCGTAATGGTCAATTTGCCATTATTAACCGTAAAGTCCCCTTCCACAGTTCCCCTGCCTACCACGATTTCATATTCACCCACAGGTGAAGCCTTGGTCGCACCTGTTGTCAGTTCCGGAGTTCCTGCGATTTCTGCATCAGCCGTATAGGTCAGCGGCGGGTTCTCGTCGCCATACACACGTGTCTTGTCCTCTGCCGTAATCACAGGCACAACGGCAGGTGCAATCGTCACCTCGAAAGAGAAATCGCTCCACTTCGACTGGTCGCCATTACTCTCCGTAAATGCCTGAGATTTGATGAACACTGTCTTCACGCCCTCACCGACTGTTTCATCTGCCTCTAAAGTCACATATACCAAGGCACCTTCTTTCTCATAAAACTCGGCGTTGGTCATGGAAAACGACAGGAAGCGATAGGTGTTTGAACCCATGTCAGCCACATTCAGCGTGTGGTCGTCTATTCTGTCTTCATTCAGGCTTGCCATCAGTTTCCCTTTCTTGTTTTTAGCGATGGAGAGACCTTCTGGCAGCACCAGATCGAACTGAAACGCCACATATTCAGCATCTGGATTGTCTAAGGCGATAGCCACCTCTTTGGTTTCACCTGCACGCATGGTGACACTCTCAACCGTCAGGTTGTCGGCGAAAGCCTTGCCGACGAACGCAAGCAAGACCAACGCCATGATCATTTTATGGATTCTCATTTTACAAGTTGTTTTTTACCGTTAATAATATACATTCCTCTGGGCAGCCCGTCTGTCGTTGTCGCCTGCTTACGCACCATGCGACCATCCATCGAATAGATGTCCGACATGCCCTCTGTTTTTACCGCACTGATGCCAGTAGCCTCGTCAGAGAGAGCGTCAAACCTCTTTTCGCTATGGTTAGACGTGACGAACAGGATGTTTTCTACAGAAACGTTGTCCGTATGATCACCCGTAATGCTCAAATTCAGCAGTTCTCCGTCATTTCCGCCATAGCAACTGTTGCTCAGCGAGTAAACGACGACACGATAAAGACCATTTTCCACCTCTGTGTATGCCACATGGTGATTTCCGGCACGTTGGCTGTTGAGTGTGATGCCGTTCAACGTCTGTCCGTCGGACAATCTCACATCAAACTGCGAGGCGATGTAGCGACCCTCGTTGACAAGATTCAACGAAAGCATGTCGTCTCCGTTCTTCGTCAGCGTCAGCATGTCGTTGTCTGTCATCTCATCTTGTTCTGCCCTTCGTTCCTTAGCCGAGCCACCATCTGCCGAGAGGATGATGGAAACCACCTTCACAATGTCGGTCACGTTCACCTCGCCGTCGCCGTTGAGGTCAGAAGCCGTAAAGACGAACTTGGCTGAAGGTTTGCCCAGCACATAGTTGACAATCTCCACGATGTCCGCCACGTTCACTTCCCCGTCACCGTTGGCATCTCCTTGCACAATAGGATCTATCTCCACGCTGAATGTAACGTCGCTCAGTTTCAGTTGTGTGCCGTCCACCTTCGTGAAGATGACATTCTCAATCTTTCCCTCGTACACGCCAGCCTCCAAGTCGGCCTCTGTCTGCAGGAGGACGTTCAGAATGGCACCGGCATTGCCTTCTATCACACTGTTGGACATTGAGAAACTGAGGACTTTGTAGATGTTATCATCTGTCTTCGACACACTCAGGTTTTGGCTGTCATCCTCATAACGCTCCGTCTTGGTCACTTGGTATTTCCCCTTGCTGTCAGTTGCCAGCGTGAAGCCTGTCGGCAATACGAGGTCAAACTGATAGGCGGTCAAATCTGTCGTCTTGTTCTCCAACAGAATATCTACAGAAACGGTCTTGCCTGGTGCAGTTGTCGCTTCAGAAACGCTCAGTTGTTCATCGGTCGATATCGCAGGTTCCTCCACTATCCCACCCTTGAATATATCTTCTGTCCATCCTGCAGCAATGTAGGCATCCTTTGTACCATGGGGAATTGTAAGCACACAATCTGAGGAAATGTAATTAAATGCAGAATTTCCGAAGGAAAATGGTTCTTTTATTCTGGAAACAACGGAGGTCAAGCCGCGGCAACCATAGAAAGCATTATTGCCAATAGTCGTCACGCTGTTGGGGATGGTGAGGGAGGTCAAGCCGCGGCAACCAGAGAAAGCAGAACTGCCGATGCTCGTCACGCCATCGGGGATGATTGTGTTCTGACAGCCTTTTATCAAGGTGTTGGATTCCGTCTCAATAATGGCATTGCAATTACCACGTGAATCATAAATGGTTTTTCCACTTTCTACCTTAATGGATGTCAAGCCGCTGCACCAAGTGAAAGCATACTCGCCGATGCTTGTTACGGGGAATTTTAAAACTCTTTAGAAATCATTT
>CALAVF010000078.1 GCA_937892315.1 uncultured Prevotellaceae bacterium
TTTCAATATTTTACAAGTTTTTAACCATATTTATGGTTAGAATTGGGAATTTCGGATAATATGATATAAAGGTAAGCAAACTATCTTTTAACATAAAAATTTGGACTTTACCGAAAGTTTGCTTACCTTTGCACTGTGGAACAAATGAAAAGTATTACCCAGATGTACACGCCAGAAATCGTCACCATGCTCGGAAGGCGATTCAAGGACTATCGTATCGGTTGTGACATGACACAAAAAGAGGTGTCACAACAGTCTGGCGTAAGTGTTATAACCATTCGGAAATTTGAGAACGGGAAACTCTACAATATCACCTTGGGCACATTCATCGAATTGCTTAGGGCTATTGGCTTCATGCAGGGGCTCAATGATGTGTTGCCTGAGTTGCCTGTTTCACCATACGAACTGGAAAAGATACAGCAAGGGAAAAGGAAAAGAGTGAGACATGCAAAATAACGTCGTAAAAATCATGCTGTGGGGACAGGAGGTGGGAAGCATCTTCTGGGACGAAAGACGCAAGCGGTCGGTGTTCAGTTATCATCCCGATTTTGTCATGGGAGGTTTAGACATCGCACCTCTCTCTGCCTCTATCAAGAATCCCCGCAACCGCCTGCCGATTTATGGCATGCCCAATGATGATATATTCGCAGGACTGCCAGCCTTCATCGCTGACTCCCTTCCAGGGCTATGGGGTAATGCTGTGTTCAATGCTTGGGCTGCCGAGAACCACATTCGTCCTTCTCAAATCACGTCCGTAGATAAACTGTCCTTCATAGGCAAGAGAGGTATGGGAGCCTTGGAGTTTGAACCTGCACAGGAATTCTCTGGGCAGGAGCGTAATTTCCTGCTGTCAGAACTCTATCGGAAAGCGATGGAAATCCTCCAAGGAAGGGAGCACGCCGCCATCGCAGGAGAAGAATTAACCCTTAACGCTCTTTATGAAGTGGGCACATCTGCTGGTGGAAACCATTCCAAGGCGGTTATCGCCATCAATGAACATACGGGAGATATCCGCTCAGGGCAGGTGCTGCTGCCAGAGGGATATACATACTATCTTCTCAAATTTGCGGAGAACAAATACTATCCGCTCACACAGGTGGAAATGGCATACGCAGACATGGCCAGGGTGGCTGGCATCCGAATGATGCCCTCACGCCTGATAGAGGTGGACGGAGAGAAACACTTCCTGACGGAGCGTTATGACAGACGGAACGGACAGAAGATACACACACAGTCTCTTGCTGCCATGAACCCGGATGCCACATCATACGAGCAACTTATGGAGGTCTGCCTCAAACTGAGCCTTTCTTATGAAGAGAGAGAGGAGACTTACAGAAGGGCTGTCTTCAACATCCTGTCGACAAATGTGGATGCACACATCCGCAATTTCGAGTTTATGTTGGAAAAGGGAGGTTCTTGGCATATTACTCCTGCCTTTGATCTGACGTTCTCTTGTTTTAATCCTCACCATCATCTCGACCCATATCATTATCTGAGCATAAACGGCAAAAGCACAGACATAAGATACAATGACATGGTCGCATTCGCCAGAACATCCAAAATAGACAATCCTGACAAGATCATACGCCAGTGCGTGGAAGCCGTGCAGAATTTCCGATCATTCGCAAGCAGGTATGGTGTCAGTGAATATTGGCAGGATCTCATCGAACGACATTTTGCAGAGATGAATCCCGACCTGCTCTCTTATCTTTTGACCCGTGGCAAGGTGTGCGAATACACCGTGGCCTCCACCTCCGGCCTGATGGACC
>CALAVF010000079.1 GCA_937892315.1 uncultured Prevotellaceae bacterium
TTATAAAATTGAACTTAAATTTACATAAATCTAACTTGAATTTTATAAAATCTAAGTTTAGTTTTAAGAACATCTCGGGTTTTTGTCTGTTTTAGAGCCTCCGCAACCCACCGACAGCCCAGGGGCTGATACCCTGAATGGCGTGCTTATCATCACAAAATATGTATAAGATAGAAGAACTCATCCAAAAAGTCAACAAAGCAATTGACCATATTCAGTACAACGCTGAACCGAAAAACCTCTACGACCCCATCCGCTACATCCTCTCCATCGGCGGCAAACGCATTCGCCCCGTGCTGATGATGATGGGCTACAATCTCTACAAGGACGACGTGGATGCCATCATCGACAACGCCCTTGCCCTGGAGACGTACCACAACTTCACGCTGCTGCACGACGACCTGATGGACAAGAGTGACATGCGTCGCGGCAACCCAACGGTACACAAGAA
This sequence comes from uncultured Prevotellaceae bacterium, assembly GCA_937892315.1. The sequence goes on from CALAVF010000079.1 coordinate 452, forward strand.
GTGGAACGACAACACCGCCATCCTGTCGGGCGACACGATGCTGATACTTGCCTACCAACTGTTCAACAAGGGGGTGCGGAACGAGCAGGCACTGACCGCTTTCATCGACGCCACACTGGGCGTGTGCGAGGGTCAGCAATACGACATCGACTTCGAGACCCGCAACGACGTGACCGAAGCGGAATATATGGAGATGATTCGCATGAAGACCTCCCTGCTCCTGGGGTATGCCCTGAAAATCGGTGCCCTGCTTGGCGGTGCAGACGAGGCGGACGTGGAGCATCTCTACACCTTCGGCGAAAAGATGGGACTCGCCTTCCAGTTGCAAGACGACCTGCTGGACGTGTACGGCAACCCCGAAGTGTTCAAGAAGAAACTGGGTGGCGACATCGTGGACAACAAGAAAACCTTCATGCTCATCAATGCCCTCCAGTTGACAAATGCCGAGCAGAAGGCAGAACTCGACCGCTGGATTGCCGCCAAAGAGTTCGACGCGGAGCAGAAAATCGCTGCCGTTACACATATATATAATATATTAGGCATCGACCGCCTTGCCCAACAGAAGATTGAAGAACTCTTCGCCATCTCGCTCCAGAGCCTCGACAAAGTGAAGGTGGCAGACGAGAAAAAGGCGGAACTGCGAGCCTTCGCCAACAAACTTCTGGGCAGAAAATACTAACGAAAGCATCACACCGATGATTGACACCCACTCACACCTCGACGGAGAAGAGTTTGCGGAAGACCTCGAAGATGTGCTCCGAAGGGCACAAGATGCCAGCGTGGAGAAAATCTTCGTGCCAGGCATCTGCCTGAAGGACACGCCGCATCTGCTGGAAATCTGCAACGCACACCCTGGCTACCTCTACCCCATGATTGGGCTTCACCCCGAAAACATCATGGACGAAGACTACCACCACGCACTCGCCGAGTTGGAAAAGATTCTCATCCATGGGCTGGACTCGCCACATCCGCAAGCCGACACCCCTCCCCTCCCCTCGTCGGCATCGCCCATCATCGCCATCGGCGAAGTGGGGCTGGACCTCTATTGGGATGCGACTCACAGGCAGGAGCAGTTGGAGGTGTTCGAGCAGCAGATTCGGTGGGCGGAGAAATACGACCTTCCGCTGATGATTCACTCCCGCAATGCCCATGCCGAACTGATGGAAACGATGGAACGGCACCGAGGCAGCAACCTCAGCGGCGTGTTCCACTGTTTCACGGGCACCGAAGAGGAGGCACGCGACCTGCTCACCTTCCCCAACTTCATGCTGGGCATCGGCGGCGTGTTGACGTTCAAGAAATCCACCCTGCCAGAAGTGGTGAAAAATGCCATTCCCCTCTCCAGAATCGTGCTCGAAACCGATTCTCCCTACATGGCACCCGTGCCAAATCGAGGAAAAAGGAACGAAAGTGCATACGTAAAATGGGTGGCAGAAAAGTTGGCTGAGGTTTTTGAGGTAGATTTTGACGAAATTGTGCTTCAAACCACAAAAAATGCAGGCAAAGTATTCAAAAAAGTGACTTTTTTCAATAAAAATTAAAAGTTTCCACCCTTTTAGGTTTATTGGTAAGAAAAAAATCATTATTTTTGTCTCGAATTAGGGGTGTACCATCGCTTTTTGCGATAAAACACGCCACATTTATGCGGTGAAAGACCCGATTTTTGACATTGGAGAGATGCTCGAGTGGCTGAAGAGGCACGCCTGGAAAGCGTGTATACGTCAA
>CALAVF010000080.1 GCA_937892315.1 uncultured Prevotellaceae bacterium
TTCTTCAGTGCATAGGGGTCTTCCTTGGCTGCATTGTAGGTGAGGGTCGGGTTCATGTCGCTCATGGAGAGCACACCAGCCTCAGTATAGACGGTGCTTGTCCACTCTGCCACATTGCCCGCCATATCGTAGAGCCCGTTGGAGTTGGCACTATAGATGCCAGTCTTGGAGGTGATGAGGTTGCCATCCTTCGTGTAGTTGCCTCGGTCGGGCTTGAAGTTGGCGAAATAGCATCCCTTGTCGCTTGCCACGCCTTCCTGTTGCCACGGCAGTTCGTTGCCTTCTTTACCACGGGCTGCAAACTCCCATTCTGCCTCGGTGGGCAGACGATAACGTTGCACAAACTTGGCTTGTGGCCCTAAACCTTTGATGAGATAGTCGGTACGCCAGTTGCAGAAGGCATTTGCCTGCTCCCAGTTGACTCCGACCACGGGGTATTCGTTGTAGTTGGAATGGGTGAAGTAGAGGCGCATATAGACCTCATTCTCGGCATTCTGGAAGTCGTTAATCCAGCAGGTCGTGTCGGGATAGACATTGACGATGTAAGTGTTGACAAAATCCCACATGCTGCTGAGCGGACGAGTGATGGTTTCACGATGGATGATGCCGTCGTCGTCCACGTATGCCGTATCTTTCGAAATCATGATGACCTCGTTGGGGTCAGTTTCAAAATCTGTGTTGAGGTTTCTCTCTTCTGGATTGAGACGGTACTTACGCTTGGCTGCCATCACATAGTCAAACACTTCGTAGCGATAGTTCAACTGGCTGGCATCCAGCATCTTCTCGCCTGTCACGGGATGATAGGTGTAGATGCTCTCGATGGCACGCTCCTGGTCTTCGTCAGGATTGCGAGGCAAGGCTTTGTTCCAGTTCAGATGAGGGGTGATAGGGTCGCCGTTCTTGTCTTCCTCTATCTTGTAACTCTCGTCGCCGCCATAAGCAGGGTCAGCCAGACGCTCGCGGATGATGGAGTCACGCACCCAATAGACAAACTGACGATACATGGAGTTGGTCACCTCCTTCTCGTCCATCCAGAAAGCGTCCACACTGATGTCCCTTGTCGGCACATCCTTGCCCCAGAGGCTGTCGGTCTTCTCCGTACCCATCTTGAGGCTGCCACGCTTCACCAATACCATGCCGTAGGGTGCTGGTTCCGACATCGACGTGCCGCCAACACCTGTCACTTCGCCACCAGCCGCATTCGATCCTCCCTTGCTGGAGAAGCAAGATGCCACGACTGCGGCAAGCGCCATCAGGCATATAGCAAATAAGATTTTTTTCATTGTATGTTGTTTTTATTCTATTCTGTTTTGGGTTTCTATATGGTTAGACATTTGAAAGACTCCCTACAGCCACCGCACGCTCTTGTGCTTGTTTCTTCCCTTCTTGAACAGGTCGAGGTCTGTCCGATACCCCAGCACGACTTCGTGGCTTCCGTTAATCAACCCCACTCCTCCTGTGTACAACTGATAACTGTACCCAAGCCCGATGCCATGAAATACGCCTCCCAGCAGGAAGGTGACAGACGTGTCGAGGCTGTATCCCACACCCCCATAAAACTTCTTGTCGCCATTCTCGTATGCCAGTTTGCACTGCACATCTTCTCGCCACTCATCCAAATCTGACTGCACCAAGAAGGAGGGCTGTACTGATAATAACGAATTTTTTAACTTAATATTGCATCCACCCATCAAATAAAATGTTCGTGGAATCTCCAAATCGTTCGTTTCGCCAATCATCAGCGTCGGTGCCAGCAGATGTCGA